>JBJOLO010000787.1:0-6764 GCA_046045565.1 Planctomycetota bacterium
TGGTGTTCATCAGGCGAGCCGCATTGCGAACCCTCACCCGGCCTTCGGCCGCCCTCTCCCTTGATTACAAGGGCGAGGGCAGAATCGCATGGTGAGTGGGCGAGGAGCAATACGCGTCGGAGACATGGGGATCCGCGTTGAGTCTCAATGCCGAGTCTCCGTGCGGGTTCATCAATCCCGCTCCCCTCTCCTCGGTATTTTCTGAGGAGAGGGGCTGGGGGTGAGGAGGATCCATGATTCAAACAGGCTTGATCGCTTTCGGAGCGAGCTCGCGAAAGACGATGTGTTGGTGTCGCAAGGCGGAATGCGGACCCTCACCCGGCCTGCGGCCGCCCTCTCCCTTGATTACAAGGGCGAGGGCACACTCACATTGTGAGTGGGCGAGTTTCAATACGCGTCTAACGATACGCGTCAAAGAGATTGGGTTTATCGCTGAGTTTCACTACGCATCAAGGTCACGAGTCTCAGCACTGAACCTATCACGCAACTGGCGGCAAAGTAGTTTTCCGGCAGTTGTCAGGTTGTGTAAATCGGGGTGAGAGGATTTGAACCTCCGACCTCTTGGTCCCGAACCAAGCGCTCTAGCCAGGCTGAGCCACACCCCGGTGATGGCGGTATCTTAGCGGTTCCAATTGTCCGGTCCAAGGGGGATTTTCAGCTGAGAGAGTGCTTGAGACCCGCGTGCGAGAGGGGGTGGCGTCAGGCCACGGGGGAGGTTTGCTGGGTGGGACGCCAGTCGACAAGGTGGAGTTCGACTCGACTTTGGCCACGGAAGGTGTTGATCACGGGGCGGAAGGCGAAGTCGAGCGGGCCGTCGTGTTGAGCGATTTCATCGGCCCATTCGGCCATGCCGAACCCGACCGCTCGCAGCGTTTGATTGTGCTGGGATAGGCGTAGGGCGAGATGCCGCTCGCCGTTGCCCATCCGACGCGGAGGCTCCGCTAACCGGAGGTTGGTAGCGCAAAGCACCGGTCGTGGATTACCGGCGCCAAAGGGTGCGAGCTGCTCCATTTGCTCCACGGTACGCAGCGTCAACTGCGAAAAAGGCGTCTCGGCATCGATGTAGATCTCCGGGACACGCTGCTCGAGCGTCAAAGACGTATCCACGAGTTCACAGAAGGCGGCTCGAAAGGCGGGGACCCGGTCTTCCTCGATTTTCAATCCGGCAGCCGCCGCGTGTCCACCATGTGCCACCAGGTGTTCGCTGCAGGCGGCCAGCGCAGCGCTCAAGTCAAACCCCGAGGCACTCCGCGCCGATCCCGTCGCCGGTTTAACGCCTAACTGGTCGAGTGACAAAACAATGACCGGGCGATGGTACTTGTCTGCCAGGCGACCTGCCACGATGCCGATCACGCCCGCATGCCAGCCACGCCCCGCCAGCACAAAGGCCGGATCGTTGTCGGCGTCGAACTCTTCCTTGATCTGCTTGGTCGCAGCCAACTGAATGCTGCGCTCCAGGCTGTCGCGACTGCTGTTCAATTCGTGGATGTACTCTGCCAGTGCTTGAGCTCGATCCGGAGACTCGGTCGTGAGCAGTTCCACACCCAGTTGCGCCTGTCCAAGCCGGCCGGCGGCATTCAGATGCGGGCCGATTGAGAACGCGATGTCCTCGCTGGAGAGCGACGGTTTTTGCGTCAGCTCGGTGATCTCCATGAGCTTCTTCAGTCCCAACGGCGGACGTAGACGCAGGCTCTCCAATCCGTGCCGGACCAGAATGCGGTTCTCATCGACGAGCGGCACCACGTCGGCAACGGTCCCGATCGCGGCGATACCGACAGCGGCGAGCAGGAACTCGCGCATCAATTCGGAGACGCGCTTCGCTTGACTGGCCCGCTGACATAAGGCCCAGGCGAGTTTGAACGCGACTCCAGCACCGCATAGGCCGCCGAACGGATAGTTCGTGCCGGGCAATCGAGGATGGACGATCGCTGCTGCATCCGGAAGCGACGGTGCGAACTCGTGATGATCGGTGATGATCAGTTCCAGGCCGAGTTGTTTGGCGAGTGCGGCTTGCTGCAGGCTGGCAATGCCGCAATCGACGGTGATCACGGTCGCGGCCCCGCGCTGGGCGAGCGTCTGGAGCGCCTCGTCGTTCAGGCCGTAACCTTCGTCGAGCCGATTCGGGATGTAATAGCTGACGTTGGCTCGCAACAGTTGCAGGCAGCGAAGCAGGATCGAGGTACCGGTCATGCCATCGGCATCGTAGTCGCCGTAGACAACGATACGCCGACCGTCGCGAATGGCCGCATCGATCCGATCTGCCGCCTGCGGGATGCCGGGCAGTTCATCCGGATCACGCAAGCCCGAGAGTTTGACGTCGAGAAACCGCTTGGCGTCTTCAGGGTGATAGACGCCTCGCCCGACAAGCAGTTGAGCGAGGACAGGCGGCAGTTGGGAGAGCCGCTGCAGGCTTTCGATCCGTTGCGCATCATGCGCTCGAAACCGCCAGTGTTTCACCAAATGCTACTTCTTCTTCTCGGCGTGAAGCGTGTGTTTGCGCAACCGCGGGGAGTACTTTTTGATCTTCAGTTTCTCGCCACCGGGTTTGCGTCGCAACGTGTAGTTCAAGTCGCCTGTTTCTTCGCATACAAGAAACACGACTTCTGCTTTTTTCTTGCTCTTCGCCATGCCAAATCAACTCCCCAACAGGAAACACACGCAACACACCCCGGGTTGAAGACGACCGGGGATCCAGGAGGCACGTACAGGCGACGCGACCCTCCCCATCAATGTAAGGTCTACGAGTCTAACAGAAATCGGCCGCCTTGAAGAGGCCCAAGTCAGCAAACCCGGTCGCAAAACCGGGTCCCGGAAATCCGGTAAAAATATCGCCTGCCATGTGTCCACTTCGGGTTCGACCGCGTTTTAAAGAAGTGGGGTTTTCGCCACTTGCTACTCCCGGTGAGGGTCCGACTGGCGCGATCGACGGAACTGTACTGGCGTTTGACGGGAAAACGTGGGCCGAGCGGGGCGGAAGTGACAGGGAAACTTTGCTGCTCATGGGGCGCAAATTTTCTGCCCGGCCCGAAGCGAAGCGGGTTGTTTGGAAAGCACTGGCCCGTGCCATAACTGTCTGGTACATTTATAGAAACGTCGGCGTACTTTGCACCATAAGCGGGGTGTTAAGGGGGCAGCGTGACCGAAACGCGCGATCGAGTCGGCTCGATCCGACGCACGCGATCGGAACGGTGCTTTCCAGACCGTAGTATCGACTCGGTCGAGCATGCGGGTCGTCGTGCCATATTGGTGCTGCGAAACTTGTCGAACGATTGATTCCGTCTTGGAGTTGTGAGATGGCCAAAGACGCTTCCTCAGCGAATCCTGAAAATGGCGGTGGTTCCAAGCCGACGGACGAGCGATTCCTGGCTCCAAAGGGACCCGCTGCGGCGGCTGCGAAGCCGGCGGTTGCGAAACCAGCGGCAGGCCCAACAATCGTATCGGCACCCGCTGCGGGCGCTCCCAAGACACCGAGCCCAACCACCGTCACACCGACTGTAGCTGCACCAACTGTAGCGACACAGTCTGTAGCGACACAGACTACAGCGACACAGACTACAGCGGCACAGACTACAGCGGCACAGACTACAGCGACACAGACTGCAGGTGGCGCTCAGCCGACGGTGAGCATCAACACATCGACTGCCAAGGCGGCTCCGGCGGCTGCGAAAGCCGCACCTGCACAAGTGACTTCGAAGCCGGTGGCATCGCCGCCGAAGAGTGCTGCGCCGGCGAAAGCCGCCAGTGGGCCCGCGAACGCGTCAACCGAGACAGCCAAGGCGACCGCCACAGCCGCAAAAGCCGCATCGGCCGAGGCAGCGGAAGGCGACGACGAGGAAGAGGAAGATTCGGCACCGGGAAATTACAAGTTTCTCCTGTTCAACGCGGTGCCGAGTTGGGCGGTCAGCGGATTAGTGCATGCCGTCGCACTGATGGTGTTGGCACTTTCCACTTTTGAAAAAGTTTCCGCAACGAAGAGCGAAATTGTTGCCAAGGCATACGACGAGGCTGGCGAGATCGAGACGTTTAGTGAGGACACGCTGAAACCGATCGATGTTGCCGAAGTGGCGCCGACCGAAATGACCAATGCCATTTCCTCGGACGTGCCGATGGACGCCCCGGACGTTTCAGCTGCGTCGGATCTCGATGCGGCTCCTGCCGCCGTGGAGTTTTCCGATTTCGGTGAACAGTTGGCGCCTCGCAATGAATTGGTGAAGCAGATTGGCGTGACCAGTGGCACCGGGATTTCCGGCCGAGGGTCGGCCAAGTCGCGAGCCGCTTTGGTGGCGTCCGCGGGAGGCACGCCACAGAGCGAGGCAGCCGTTGGTTTGGCGTTGCGCTGGCTGGCACGGCACCAACTGCCGGACGGCGGCTGGAACTTCGATCATCGAATCGGCCAGTGCCAGGGTCAGTGCGATCATCAGGGAAGCCTGGAAAACGCCCGAAATGGCGCAACCGGATTGGCGCTGTTGCCGTTCCTCGGTGCGGGGCAAACGCATCGGGAAGGCGAGTACAAAGACGTGGTCAAGCGAGGCTTGTATTTCCTTGTCCAGAACATGAAGAACAACAAGCAGGGCGGTGGCGACTTGGCCGATGGCGGCTCGATGTACTCGCACGGCATCTGTGCAATCGTGTTGTCGGAAGCGTACGCGATGACGCACGATAAGGAACTGATGCTACCCGCTCAAATGGCTCTGAATCACATCATCTACGCCCAGGACCCTGTCGGGGGCGGTTGGCGTTATTCGCCTCGACAGCCCGGTGACACGTCGGCCGTCGGTTGGCAATTAATGGCTCTCAAGAGCGGACATATGGCGTACCTCAAGGTGCCACAGGGCACCGTGATTGGCGCTTCGAAGTTTCTCGACTCCGTGCAGATGGAGAGCGGTGCGAAGTACGGTTACACCGGACCTGGCCCTGCACCGGGGACGACGGCAGTCGGCTTACTGTGCCGCATGTATCTGGGTTGGAAAAAGGACAACGCAGCTCTGCAGCGTGGCGTGGAGTACTTAGGCCAGACCGGCCCGTCGAAGGGGAACATGTACTACAACTACTACGCGACCCAGATCATGCGTCACTGGGGTGGCGATGAGTGGGACAAGTGGAACAAAGGCATGCGGGATTTCCTCATCAGTGAACAGAGCAAGCAGGGCCACAAAGAAGGTAGTTGGTTCATGGACGGCGGTGACCACGGTGCCGGTGTCGGCGGACGCATCTACTGCACGGCGATGGCGACCATGATCCTGGAGGTCTACTACCGGCATATGCCGATTTACGGCGAGTCCGCGGCCGAAGAAGATTTTCCGCTCTAATCGTTACCGATGCCAAGTTCGTCGGCTACCGGGCCGACGAATCCTCATGATCGGCCCCATCCGGTCGATCGGCCTGACCTAGACTTCTGCAGCGTGTGGTTTTAACCGCCCGCGATGCGATAGGAGTCAGGTTACGGTTATCTCCGCTTCCAAATCGATCGACGCCGACGGGCCGGCCCGGCCCTTCGGAGATTCCACGAGCTTGCTGGAGCGATTGCGGGAACGGTTTCTCGCGCATCGATTCCGGATCTCCGGATTTCTCGTCAGTTTGATCGTGCATATGGCCATCATGCTGGTGCTGGCGCTGATGGTGCGTTCCATCGGCGGCGATCGTGGCGTCCAATCGATCGAGATTGCAACGGCGTCGGCGTTGGACGAAGTCGAACTGCCGACACTGGCAACGATCGATACTGACATCGGAACGACGGGCGTCGCGACGCCGGCATGGTCAGGCGAAGTGGGCGTTGAGTTGTCCGAAGTGGCTTTCCCGCAGAATCAACCCGAAACTCAGGCCGCTGCGCCGGAGATGATGGCGAGGAATTCGATCGAGCGATTAATGCAGCAAAGCGGCGTCGTTGTGGGTGGCGGATTTGAGGGCCGCACGAAAGAAGCCCGTTCCCGATTCGGAAAGCCGGGTTTGGGAACGCCGGAGAGCGAGGACGCAGTCGAACGTGGCTTGGCATGGCTGGCAGCCCATCAGCGTCCCGATGGCGGATGGCGATTCGATTTGGCCGAAACGCCCTGTCGTGGAGTGTGTCGGAATTCCGGGACGGTGGGAACATCGACCGGCGCAACCGCGTTGGCCTTGCTTTCTTTTCTCGGAGCGGGATACCTGCCGTCCGATTCCAAGTACGGCGAGACCGTCAATCGTGGTCTCTATTACTTGATCTCGCACGGGATCGAAACCAAACACGGAATCGACCTTCAAGAAGGGACGATGTACGCGCACGGGTTGGCCGCGATCGCTTTAGCTGAGGCGTATGCGATGTCGGGTGACGAGGGGCTTCGAGCGCCGGCACAGGGTGCGATCGATTTCATTTGCCATGCTCAGCATCCTCATGGCGGCTGGCGATACTATCCGGGGCAACCAGGTGACACGACCGTCTTCGGCTGGCAGTTGATGGCACTCAAGAGCGGCCAGTTGGGCAAACTGCGGGTCCCCTCGCCCGTCATCGAACTGGCGCGGCAATACCTCGATAGCGTGCAACTCGATAATGGCTCCTTCTACGGCTATCAGAAGCCGGCGAAGGATCCAAGTCCGACCGCCGTCGGATTGTTGTCGAGAATGTATTACGGTTGGCGCCTCGGTGACAATCGACTGGCACGGGGCGTGGAATTCCTGGGAAAGCGGGGACCGTCTCCAACCGACATGTATTTCAACTACTACGCAACCAACGTGCTGCACCACTACGGCGGTCCGTGGTGGTATGGTTGGAACGAGCAAATGCGAAACTT
>JBJOLO010000696.1:0-5609 GCA_046045565.1 Planctomycetota bacterium
CCGCGATGGGCTGGCGATCGCCGCCTTGGTCCCGCTGCCCACGCAGTTCGCGGTGCACTTCGACCAAACGGCGATTCAGCTTCTGCATCAGTTCCGCCGTGATCGGTTCGCACCAAGTACCTCGCAGCACAATGTAGCCGCCGCACCATTGCCCCATCGCCGGCTTCACTTCGAGATGATGATAATCGACTGCGGCCTCAGCCAGACGCACAACAATCGTCGATGTCTGGGGATCGATGGCCGATTGGACGGGAATGTCGCTGGAGCCTTGTCCGCGGAAAAAACATTCCACCGCTTCGATCGGAACACGATCGGGCTGCCAGGAACGCAGGTACACCAGCAGATCGCCATTGCGATAGGCCAGGCGCGGCATCCGCATCATGGCGATCAGCGTTCCGGTCGCCAGCCCGGCCAACCCTACCACGCCCCAGGCCGCGGCGGACACCCATCGGCCGGCGGCCCCCTCGGGCGCATACACGATCACGCAGGCCGCCGAGGCCAGAAGCACGAGCGGAACTGCCATGCCGAACCCAAGGGCCCGGCGATTCGGTTGAAGCCAGCATTCTCGAGTCATTGCGATCAATCGTATCACCCGATTTCACCAGGGCCTAGGGGATGCGCCCGAGGGCTACTCGGCTGGCACGTGCGCACGAAGAAAGCTAAGATCGGGAGCAGGACGGTGGCATGCAGCATGTGGCATTCAGCATCGGGCACGAGACCTTGATCAACCAGTCTAGGGCACTCGGCATCATGCTGATTTCTTGATTGGGGCGGCGCGGGTGTGCATTACGATTATATAGACAGCCAGACGGACCTCGAGCAGCTATGTGCGTCGCTCGCCGGGGCGACGCAAATTGCATTCGACACGGAATTCGTCTCCGAAGACACGTATCGGCCGGAACTTTGCTTGATCCAGGTGGCGTCCGATACGCGTTTAGCGGTCATTGACCCCTACGCGGTCGATGACGTGCTTCCGTTCTGGACGTTGCTTGCTGAGGGGCGTCACGAAACGATCGTGCATGCGGGCCGTGAAGAGTTTCGCTTTTGCCGGTTGGCTACCGGTCAACGCCCCTCGCGACTCTTTGACGTCCAGATTGCAGCCGGATTTGTCGGCATGGAGTATCCCGCATCGTACGGATCCCTTCTGGCGCGGGTGCTGCGTACCAATCTGGACAAGGGCGAGACGCGTACCGACTGGCGGCAGCGGCCGCTTTCGTCGCGTCAGATTGAGTATGCGTTGCAGGACGTTTGCCATCTGATCACCCTTCGCGGCGAGTTAGGGCAGCGGCTCGAGCGATTGGGGCGCCAAACATGGATCGAATCGGAAATGGATGATTGGCAGGCGGAGGTAGAGCGAGCCGATTCGTCGGAGCGTTGGCGGCGCGTTTCCGGGATTTCCGGTCTGTCACCGCGGCATCTGGCAATCGTGCGGGAGATTTGGCACTGGAGAGATCAAACTGCGGCTCAGCGTGACTGGCCGCCGAAACGCGTATTGCGAGATGATCTCCTGGTTGAACTTGCAAGGCGACAAACGGCCGACCCGAAACGGATTCGCGCGGTGCGCGGCATGGAGCGGGGCGACATCCAGCGGATTCTCCCCGCGCTGAGCGAATGCATTGCGAAGGCCCTGGCTCTGCCCGATAAGGAATGTCCACGGAACGGAGGCCGCTCCAGCCGCCCGCAGCTGAATGTGCTCGGACAATTCCTCAACACCGCACTCGGCTGCATCTGTCGGGAAGCACAAATGGCTCCCAGCCTCGTGGGCACGGTCGACGATCTCCGCGAGCTCGCCGCCTATCGACTGGACCTGGGCCGCAACACCGATCAAACTCCCCGTCTCGCCCGGGGCTGGCGTGCCGAGGTCGTCGGTAAATCGATCGAAGAATTCCTCTCCGGGAAACTCGCCATCCGCGTCGACAATCCCGAAAACGACGACCCGCTGAATTTCGTGCGGCTCGACTAAGACTCCGTCTGCTGTCGCTTGATCGTCTCGATCAACTCCCTCGCCCCCGCTGCCTCGTCTGCAGGCACCAATACGCGCGGTGCTGTTTCCCAGCCAACGGGCAACCCTCCCAGCGCCCCGAGCAACGCCTCGCCGTCGATGCGCACGTCAAACCCGTGCTCCTCCAATAGAATCCGAATCGCATGCGCCTCCATGGCACTGCGAGCGCGGACAATCTCCACTAGTTCTTTGGTCGCCCCACGCTTGAATGCATCACTTCCTTCGTTCATTCGTTCCGCCCCCGCCATCTGCCGCTCGTTCGTTTTTTCTAAAACGTCCCCCCGCGGCGAACTCCGCTGGCTCTGCCCATGCACAAGCGTTCCCGTGACTTGCACAATGCATCGCACCGTCGCCATGATAACAGCCCGTCTGCAAAAAGCATCGGCACAACGCATGGGCCTGAACACTTGCACGGGCATGCATCACTCCCAATTCCAGCCACTCCGCGAGTTCCCAACGTGTCCCACTTGGTTTTTGTCCCTCTGACATCGTGCGAAGCGCAAACGCTCATCGAAAATCGCCGGCCTGCACTGCGCTCCGCCCCCCGATGCCAACCTTCCACTGCTCGCGGATGGATTGGCATCCTCGCGGCGGCATACCTCATCGCATGGCCATCGCTCGCAATATACGCCGCAAGGCCCCTCAATGTGCTCTTCATTGCGACCGATGACATGAACAATCAACTGGGCACCTACGGCCATCCGCTCGTGCAGTCACCCCACATTGATAGGCTAGCGAAACGCGGTATCCGCTTTGATCGCGCCTACTGCCAATTCCCGCTCTGTTCCCCCAGCCGCAGTTCGTTGATGACGGGCATGCGTCCCGACACCACTCAGGTCTTTGACTTGCAAAAGCATTTTCGCAAGGTGCATCCCAACGTCGTCACGCTGCCGCAACTTTTTATGCAAAACGGGTATTTCGCCGCGCGTGTCGGAAAAATTTACCACTACGGAAACCCGGGCCAGATCGGCACGCCCGGACTCGATGACGCCCCCTCATGGAACCTGGCAATCAATCCGCGCGGAATCGACAAAGAACAGGAATCTCAGTTGATCAACCACACGCCGAAAAGAGGACTCGGCAGTGCCCTGGCCCACCTGCGCGCCGATGGCACCGATGAACAACACACGGACGGCATGGTTGCGACCGAAACCATTCGCTTGCTTGAGCAACATCGCGATAAGCCGTTCTTCATTGCTTGTGGATTCTACCGACCGCATTGCCCTTTCATCGCCCCGAAAAAATACTTCGACCTTTACTCGCGCGATCGCCTACCGGCGATGCCTGTCGATTTGAACTACACCAAATCGCTACCCAAACCGGCGTTGTCATCAACCCAGCCCTGGCCCTGGTTCGGAGTCACGGCCGACGAAGCCCGCGACTCGCTGCAAGCGTACTGGGCCGCAATTTCGTTCGTAGATGCCCAGATCGGCCGCGTCTTGGATGCACTCGATCGCCTTGAACTCGCCGAGCATACCGTGATCATCTTCTGGAGCGACCACGGCTACCATGTCGGCGAGCATGGGCTGTGGATGAAACAGAGCCTTTATGAGAACTCCAGTCGCGTGCCGCTGGTTGTGGCAGCGCCGACTGCCAAGGGCAATGGAAACTCGTGTGGTCGCACCGTGGAACTGCTTGATCTCTATCCCACGCTGGCCGATCTGTGCGGGCTGACACCGCCCGCTTCGATCGAGGGTAAAAGCCTGCGACCGCTACTCGACGATCCTCAACACGCCTGGGACCGCCCCGCATTCACGCAAGTCTGGCGGGGCGGCTTCCCCGGATATAGCGTGCGAACCGAACGATACCGGTATACCGAATGGGACTCGGGTCGCCGCGGTGCGGAGTTGTACGATTATCAGTCCGACCCCGAGGAACGGACGAACCTCGCATCCGATCCACGGCACGCGGAAATCGTCAAGCAACTCCAGGCCGCGATCCAGAAGAACTGGCGTCAGCCCTACCTGCCAAAAAACGAGGAAACCAAGGCGAAAAAGGCAAAGACCGGCTGAGACCGTCATCGCGATGCCACGCTGAATCGGGTCACATGCCGCGACTATTCTTTTCCCTTTCTCCGAAGCATAATACCGGCGTTTGCACGCGATACGGAGCTTGATGAATCGACCAGGTATTTCGAACGCCAACAGTCGATTGCCTGTTGCCGTTGCCCGGTTCTTGAAACCAAGCCAGTAAACAGGCTCCTGAGCAGGCGACCGGCCTCCGTAACCATGTGAACGATTTGCCCCCTCCTGAGGGAATCGCTTTTTTTCATTTGGAACAAACGATCAAGGAAACCGTCATGCGTTCACTCTGTCGCGCTCTCCTGGCCATGCTGACCTGCGGGTTTGCTGTCGGCACGTTAGCAGCCGCCGATCCCATCCGCATGGTCAATGATCCGGCTTTATCGCCTGACGGTAACACCATCATCTTCAGCTATCGCAACAAGCTCTGGACGGTTCCCGTGGGCGGAGGTGTGGCAAAAAGGTTGACGCAACATCAAGCGGCCGATCGCCATCCCAAGTTCTCCCCGGACGGAACACAAATCGCATTCACGCGGGAAACACCGCTCGGCACCCAATTGATGGTGATGCCGTCGGCCGGCGGAGCTCCGCGGCAACTGACTTTCCACTCGGCAGGCTACACCCTGGCCGATTGGTTCCCCGACGGCCAGTCGCTCTTGGCGCAGGGAAAACGCGATCACTTCTGGCGACACAACGAGCGGTATTTCCGCATTGCGGTGGGAGCACGATCGGCAGAGCGGTTGCTTTTTGATGATTACGGTGCGAACGCCGCGATCGCCCCCGACGGCAAGCGGATGCTCTTCACGCGTGAAGGCGTTTCGTGGACGCGTAAGGGATATCGCGGCTCGCAGGCCTCACAAATCTGGATGGTCCAGCTGGAGACCCGCGAATTCAAGAAAATCGTCGAAGATCCTAGTGGATGCCAGGCACCGCTATGGAAACCGGACGGCAGCGGCTTCTACTACACATCGGGCAGGAATGGCGCCGTCAACCTTTGGGATTTTGATCTTGGTACCGGTCAAACCAAGCAACTCACCACGCTGGAAGACGATTCGGTCGTTCTGCCCGCCATCTCGCGCAGCGGCAATCAGATCATCTTCCGCCATTTATTTGACCTGTATCGCTTTACTCCGGGAGCGGCAGCGCCTCCGCAGCGGATCGACATTTTGTTTGATGGCGACGATGTTCCCGAACCGATCCAGCGCGTCACACTACAGGACGCCACCGATTTTGCGGTCAGCAAGGATGGATTGGAATTCGCATTCATCGCAGGCGGCGACGTGTGGGTCATGGACACCGAACTTCGCGAACCGCGGCAGGTGACCTTCACCGCAGCGGAGGAGCGGGATCCTGTTTTTTCGCCCGATGGCGACTCGTTGTGGTACGTAAGCGACCGTGAAGGCCAGACCGACATTTGGAAAGCACGTCGGGCCGATGCCGCTAAATACTGGTGGCAGAATGAGCAATTCGTGGAGGAACGAATCACGAATGACGCCGAATTCGAGGCTGATCTGAAGTGGAGTCCGGCCGGCCAGCGCGTTGCCTACATGCGGGCGCGCGGTGAACTGTGGACTGTCAGTCCCGAG
>JBJOLO010000805.1:0-13981 GCA_046045565.1 Planctomycetota bacterium
GGCTTGTTTAGGGAGGGCATGGACGTGGCGTTATCAAAACTACCAACGGTTGCGGAGATGATTGCGCATTTGGACAAATTCGTGCGCGGGCAGGAGCAGGCGAAGCGCGATTTGTGCGTGGCGGTTTACAAACATTATCTCTCGCAGGCGCATCGCCAGCGGTTCGGTTCGGATCTGGGGCGTTTTCATGTTTTGCTGCTAGGTCCGTCCAGTTCCGGCAAAACCTACATGGTGAAGAAACTGATGGAGTTCCTGCAGGTACCGGTCGGTTTCTCGAGTGCCGCGGGATTGGTTGAGGCGGGCTATGTGGGGAATTCGGTCGAGTTGATCACGCGCGGATTGCTGGATCGGGCGGACGGGAATGTACGCTTGGCGGAGCGTGGGGTCATATTCCTGGACGAAATCGACAAGATCAAACGGGGCGATGGCTCCGGCAGGGACGTCAGCGGCGAGGGGGTTCAGAACGGACTCCTGACGTTGCTGGACGGTCGGCGATCGTCGGGAACCGATTCGCAACAACACAGCGCGGTCGATACGAGTCGAGTGCTGTTTATTTGTGCTGGGGCGTTTGTTGGACTGAAGCCGATCATCGAGCATCGTTTGCTTGGGAAGTCGACCATTGGCTTCCGGGGGCATCATGACCAGCCTGAATCGCCACCGGGCGAAAGGCCGGTGTATGAACTGCTCCGGCAAGTGCAAACCGAGGACCTCATCAAGTTCGGGATGATTCACGAATTTGTGGCGAGGTTCTCGACGGTGACCACGCTGCATGAGATGACGCGCGACGACATGCGGATAATTCTGCAAGGGTCGGTCGATGCGTCCGCCTGGGAGCAACAGCGACGGATCAGCTTGATTCACGGAGTCGATCTGGAACTGACTGACGAAGCGATGGACGAAATCGTCGATCAGGCCATGGAGATGAAGACCGGTGCCCGAGCGTTGAGTCGCATTGTTGGCAAGGTCACGGGGTGTGTCGATCATTGTCTCGACAAACTGGCCGAGGACGGGATCATGAAAGTAGTGATGGATCGCGATTGCGTCACAGGCCGGGGCAAGCCGAAGTTGGTTGCAGGCAAATCCATTCGCCAGCGGATCGACCATTCGTTGCGTGCCGAAGTGCTTCGCCCGTTGCCCTTATCCAAAACCAACACGGCGAACGTTGGCACGATCCCGAATGCCATGCTCACCAAGTCAAAGAAGCGCGATGCGGGATCGCCCGCTCGGTCCGACAGCGAGATCTCGGACGGCGAGATCAAGGCGCAGTTCGAAGCGATGCGTTCCGGGCCGCTCGGGTTTTACAACGCCTCCGTCGAGACGCGTGCGTGGTGGATGGAGTTTGAGCAAGTGAATCAACCGCAACTCGTCTTCCAGGTCGCTGAAGAGTTGTTCAAGCGCGATGCGACGATCGAGGAACTGCATAAAGCATTCAAACAGTCAAAGTCGACGCGAGTAACCGCAGTGCTGCATTTCATGGACTACCTGCGGTTCGTCGAGGACGACCGCGCACGATGCGGATTATTCATCGACGAGGACCTCGACGACTCGCCGTTTTAGTTGCAAGTCGTGCGAGCTCGAAAGTAGCACTCATGCCTCGCTTGAGTTAAACCGCCTCGCCATTTGCTCCACCTTGGAGCAACCATTGCACCACCATTTTCAGCACACCGCGCGTCGTCCGTCGAGAGCGCAACCGTTAGCGTTCCGGCAACCAAGCATCACGATCTCAACGAAAGTCTCGGGAGTGGACCGTCAGGTTTCCTAGTTGGGCGGAGAGGTCTTCGAGCCGATTGGCGACGACGTGGATCACGCCGTCTTTGCACTGCATCGGGCCGTAGGCGATCCAAGCGCAGGAGCGTCGAGCGACGGCATAGTAGCGTTCCCAGATCGGCTGTTTGACAACGAGGTTGACCATGCCGGTTTCATCTTCGAGCGTCACGAAGGTGATGCCTTTGGCAGTGCTGGGGCGTTGCCTTAGCAGTACCAGGCCGGCGACGCGAACGATGCGGTTGTTGGGCAGTGATTCCAGATCCGCTGCCGGCGTGACTCGAAGTTGCTGCAAGCCCGCGCGAAAGAATGCCATCGGGTGCGATTTCAATGACAGGCCTGTGGTCAGGTAGTCCATGAACACTTGCTCTTGCATCGACAGTTCGGGCAGATCAGGTTCGGGTTCATCGTCGTCGAGTCCGAGCAGCAGCGGGCGCTGATTTTGGCGAGGATCCTGGCCGAGCACGTTCCAGAGTGCGGCGCGGCGGTCGGGCGAGATCGTTCCGAATGCGTCGGCCTCGGCAAGCTGCTCCAGCACGGCGTTGCTGAGGTGCGTGCGTCGCGAGAAATCGTCGATGGAGGTGAACGGCTGCGTTCCTCGCATCGCAGCGATTTGGTCGGCATGATGCCGCGAAAAACCGTTCAGCATGCGGAACCCGAGTCGCAATGCATGGGACGATGTTGCAGGATGGACTGCAGAGGGACGTGTGTGATCGCCATGATGCCGTGGCTCATGCAGTGGCTGCAGGGTGCAGTCCCAGTCGCTGGAGTTGACATCGACCGGCATCACGCGGACGCCGTGATTGCGTGCGTCGCGAAGGAGTTGAGCGGGGGCGTAGAAGCCCATGGGTTGGCTGTTCATGAGCGCGGCCGTAAAGGCGGCGGGGAAGTAGCATTTGAGCCATGCGGAGGCATAAACCAGCAGCGCAAAGCTTGCTGCGTGCGATTCGGGAAAACCGTACTCACCGAATCCGCGGATCTGTTGAAACACCTGCTCGGCAAATTCCTGCGATAGGCCGCGCGATTGCATGCCGTGCAGCAGCTTCCTGCGGAACTGATCGATGATACCCGGCCGTCGCCAGGCGCCCATGGCGCGTCGCAGTTGATCGGCTTCGCCGGGAGTGAACCCGGCTGCGACCACCGCCAGGCGCATCGCCTGCTCCTGGAAGATCGGCACCCCGAGCGTCTTTTCCAGCACCGCGCGGATGGCGTCGCTGGGATAAATCGCGTGCTCCTCTCCGGCTCGTCGTCGCAAGTAAGGATGGACCATCTGGCCCTGGATCGGTCCCGGCCTGACGATCGCCACTTCAATCACCAGATCGTAAAAGGTGCGAGGTTTTAATCGCGGCAGCATGCTCATTTGCGCGCGACTCTCGATCTGAAAAACGCCCATCGTGTCGGCCTTGCAAATCAGGTCGTAGACGCGCGGGTCCTCTGCCGGAATCGTGGCCAGCGTCCAGCGTTCTCCTGCGGGACGGCTCGCTCCTGCGGGAAGGGGTGGAGGTGCGGCCGGAACGCCGCGCGGCTCATCCGGCGGTCGGCTCTCGGATGGAAAGGGAAGTGAGGCGGCGGTTGTGGAGGATGCTGGTGTTAAGGCGGCGGTTGTTATGGGCGTTTGCGGGGCGATGCCGGATTGGTGGATCAGGTCGAGGCACTTGCGGATGGCGGTCAGCATGCCTAGCGAGAGGCAATCGACTTTGAGGATTCCCAGTTCATCGAGATCATCTTTGTTCCATTCGATGACCGTTCGGCCGGGCATCGCCGCGTTTTCGATGGGAGCTAATTCGCAGAGCGGGCCGTTGGTGATGACCATGCCGCCGACGTGTTGCGAGAGATGGCGGGGAAATCCGACCAGTTGTTCGACGAGCGCCATCCATTGACGGCCGCGGCGCGATTCGGGATCCACGCCGATCTCGCGGCATCGATCCGCCAGTCGGGGCTCGCTGTGATATCCCTCCGTGTTTTTCGCCAGTGCATCGACCTGATCGGGTGGAAACCTCAGGGCTTTCCCCACATCGCGAATCGCCGATCGCGTGCGATAGGTAATCACGACTCCCGTCATGCCCGCCCGTTCCCGGCCGTATTTGTCGTAAATGTACTGCAGCACCTCCTCGCGCCGCTCGTGCTCAAAATCCACGTCGATGTCGGGAGCCTCGTCGCGCTCGCGACTGATGAATCGCTCGAAAAGCAGGTCGGTCCGGTCCGGGTCGACGGCGGTGACGCCCAGGCAGTAGCAGACGGCCGAGTTGGCTGCGGAGCCTCGACCCTGGCAAAGGATGTTG
Source organism: Planctomycetota bacterium (assembly GCA_046045565.1). Lineage (GTDB taxonomy): Bacteria > Planctomycetota > Planctomycetia > Pirellulales > Pirellulaceae > VGZA01. The sequence goes on from JBJOLO010000805.1 coordinate 4,047, forward strand.
CGGCTGCGGGCGAATCGCACCAGGTCCCAGACCGTGAGGAAGTACGCTTCATATTTCAGTTCTGCGATCAGCGTCAATTCGTGTTCCAGCAGTTGCACTACTTTTGCCGGAACGCCGCCGGGGTACCGCTGTCGCGCTCCCTCCCAAGTCAGTCGCGTCAGGTATGCGATCGGAGTTTCTCCCGCCGGCGCCAGTTCCTCGGGATACTCGTAACGCAACTCGTCCAGCGAGAATCGACACCGGTCGGCAATCTCGAGTGTGCGATGCAGCGCCTCCGGAGCTTCACGATAGAGCTTTTCGATTACTGCCGTTGTTCGGAGATGACGCTCCGCGTTCGGGAACCAAATGTCGGTTCCATCAGGGGCGATCAAAGGAACGTCGGCTGCTTCTGGAGCGGGGAAATGCGCAGAGCGATCTTGATCACGATCGAAGCGATCGCGTGAAACGGTGGTGTGTTGGCGGATGGCGGTGAGCACATGCTGCAGGGGCAGGCGGGACGGAACGTGATAATGCACATTGCCGGCGGCGACCAGTGGTACGCGCATGGTTCGAGCAAACTGCAGGTATCGCTGCAGTTTGCCGGCGTCGTCGGAGTCGCGAAGCAGCGAGCCCACCAGATAACAGCGATCGCCGAACAGGTCGCGGTAGGCGGCGAGCGAATGTCCGTGGGAAGCGTCGCGTTCGGGATCGGCGAGCACTCCGGCCAGAAGTTCGTCGGCATAGGTTGCGAGGTCTGCAAACGTGAAACGGCTTTTTCCTTTCGAAGCCCGCTGCCGCCCGACCGTGATCAGCCGCGCCAGTTTTCCGTAGGCCCGCCGGTGCGGTGCCCACAACAAAACGGGCGAAGCATCGACCAGATCAAGCTCGGCACCAACGATCAGTTTCAACGCGTGGTCTTTGGCCGCTGCGTGTGCGCGGACCACTCCGGCCAACGAATTGCGATCCGTAATCGCCAGTCCCCGATATCCCAGCTCCTTGGCCCGCACCACCAGTTCCTCGGGATGCGAAGCACCCTCCAGAAACGAATAGTTTGTCTTGCAACGCAGTTCGACGTAATTCATGGCAATGATCTACCAGTGGCTTTGAATTCAGTGACTCTGAGTTCAGTGACTCTGAGTTCAGTGGCTGAACTTAAAAAATGCCGTGCAGGAACCAGGCGTGATCGGTGTGGCGTTGGCAGATCCAGAGGCGTGCTCCGGTTGTGGTTTCGACTTGGTAATAATCGCGAGCCACCGTGCGCTGACGCCACCAGCTGGTCACGATCCGTTCGGGTCCCCAGCAGCGATCGATCTGATGGCGAGTTTGACGGCAGCGAAACGAGCGAGGCGTGTTGTCGTCTGCAAGTTCGACATCGTGCAGAGGTTGCAGTTTTGTCAGTAGGTGCAGCGGTCGATGTGCTGCCGGCTCGGCGGAGGAGCGGCGTGAGCGATCGAGCCACGCTACATAGCGGTAAGCACGCTCCGGTTCCGCCCCCGTTTGTAACTCGGCGCGCACCACCTGCGCTTTTCCCAGGCGGCTGCTGAGCCGCTCGATCAACACGGTCCATTCGCGTCCGACTTGATCTGACAGGCTGGACGCGAAAAGTTCCTGTTGACGATGGACGGTGCAAACGGTCCGTGGCGCACGAACTGCCAGCCACGCCACCGGTCCGGGCAACTGCAGACGCTCCCAAGGAACTTGCAGCAGTTCCCATAGGTAACGCGGGCACGCCGACGGCTCATAGAGCCCCACTTGGAAGCAGGTCTTTTCCAGTTGACACTCCAGTTGCAACGCGCCGCGGCCACGCGACCGCAACTGATCCGTCAATTGGTTCAATAACCTCCGCACGATCTCGGTCAGCGGTTCTCGCGCTGTCAGCGGGTGTTCGAGCCACGTGTGAGCCTCAAAGACGGGCCCGATATGCTGGACTTCGATCGGCTCAACGATCGTCCCCCGGAATTGTCCAAGCCGAAGAGGGACGATGTCGCCAAGCCGGGACGCGAGCTTCGATCGGCCCAGCCGTTCCAGTTCGGCAATCGTGCGGACTCCCAGTTGCCCCAGCTTGTCCAGTACCTCGCCGGGCAGTCGCAAGGCTGCCACCGGAAGTTGCGATAACCACTGCTGCCCCGATTCTCCTGGCGAAATCTGCCAAAAAAAGGATTCCCCAATCTGCTCGAACAACGCCGGCTGCGGGAGATCGATTTCCGTCGCATGTTGATCGCGGCGTGCCATGGAGCCTGCGAGCGATTCTCCGCTTTTGACATTGCGGATGCCGGAGTCGTGCAGCAGCGATTCCGCCAGGTGTGCCACTCCCCAGGCGGCCCCGATCGAGCCGGCGATGGCGAGCCGCATGCCGTATCCGGGGGGGCCGTAACCAAGGGACGCTAAGTCGGACAAGAGCTTTTGTCCCCATGCCCGTTCACCACCGAACAACGCGGCCACCGGGGTCGCATCCAGAAAAAGCGTGCCGTCGAAGCATCGCTGCCGGCCGGTATGGCCGTTCCCCTCCGGTTCGCAGCCAACCAGCGGACTGAACTGCTCGCACCACTGTGCCAACCCCAGCAATGCGTCTCGATCTAACTCCGGATCATGATCCTCCAGGTACCATTGCGACGTCGAAGGATGTAACGGCGAACGATCTCGCTGTGAGCGATTTCGCGGAACGGACTTGCTCAAGAATGATGCTTGCCGTGCGGGAGCTTGCCGTGTGGAAGTACGTCGCGATGCAGTAGATCGGGTGCGGTGTTGCGAAGCGTGCTCAAGCAGCCAGCTCGCCTCCATCAGCGGCATTCCTTGGCGCACTCCCAGTTCACACGCTTGCGCACTGCAGACGATGACACGCGATTCCTGACGCGCATCGACTCCCTGCAGTACGATCGGAGCAGTCGCCATCTGCGGCTGCTTTGCGATCAATCGCTGCAAGGGCCACTGTGGAATCCACAGGCATACAATCCGCCGCATCCGAAGGGTCCTGCCTAATCGCTTTTCTGTTCAGCGCTTCTCTGTTCAGCGTATTGCTGTTCAATGGACGATGCACCGAACGCCGGGTGTTGAAGCGGTGAAAATCACGAAACAACAAACTGCCCACGGCAGAGATCGAAAAGCCTTAAGAATTCGCTTTCCGGAGAGTTAACTCGTCTGGAGAGTCAACTCGTTGCTTCGCAACGGATCACCGCTGATCGACTCGCTCCGCCAATGCCTGTTGCGATGTCGCAACAATTCGACTCGCCAACGCCGACCCCCAAGCCATGCTCGACTCTCCCCATAGCAGTGCTCTCCATGACAGTGCTCTCCATGACAGGAGTGTTCCTCTTGCCAGGACCGGGCAGAGCGGTCCGCAAGTGCGTCGCCGTGCAGAGCGTGCTTTTGTCGGCGGTTCGGAGCCGACTCCACCAGTAATTGCACATGAGCCCACGAAGGGCGGCCGCGATGCGCGATGGAGCGAACCAGCATGCCGAGCGCATGACCGTGCTCGGCTGCTAATTGCAGTCGACGAAAGACGCGATCGTCCAAGAAGTTCCACTCAGCCCATACCGCTCCAACACCCCGACATCGCAACGCCTGATCCATGCACCAAATCGCGTCCTGCTCACATGACGGACGAAGCACCAGCATTCGCGATAAATCAACTCCCAATGCCGCCGCAGCCGGCGGATAGAAACGCTCGGACCAACTCCCCTCCCGATCGAGCACCACCAGCATGCGATCCGATCCGCATGCTCCCCACGCCGCAGCGAAAGCCAGCCAGCCGCCACCCGCGCCAAGCATGGTGCCGGGGTTGAGTTTGGTAGCGATGTGGTGCGGGGCGGATGAGCCGGGTTTGATTCGCATACCGGGTGCTGCCTCGGAAGACAGCGAGCAATCCGCTGTACTGCAGTCGGTGGTGCTGCAGTCGGTGGAACCGGTGCCGACTAACCACTCCACCAAGATCCCCGTGCGATTTCCCTGCAGGGGAGCACTCAGAAAATCGTCGAGCACCCGACTGCCGGTCGCAAGCGAATACGTGGCCAGCGACGAAGACGAATTGCCCCGCGACTCCCGGGAGGCTTCTCCCGCCGCTCCCGATGCGGAACACTCGCGGTGAACATCCAAGCCTAGTGCCGCACGCAATGTGTCGAGAACAGATCTGTTGAGAGGCGAGGTATCGAGTAGCTGGGTTTCTGGCAGCTGGGTTTCTGGCAGCTGGGTTTCTGGCAGCTGGGTTTCTGGCAGGTGAGAGGAGGACATACGCTGGACTTTCGAGTTGCAAAAACCTCAAAATTGCAGAGAAAAAACGAGCGATCAGGTGCGAGCTGAAGAGCTCGTGGGTACTGTACATATGTATCGTATCGAGGTCAAGTGTTGGTTGAGCGAAATTCGTGCGAGGTGCGTGTTTTTTTGGCGACGAAGGAGGCTTGGCAAGATGGTTGTTTCTCTGCGCGCAACACGCTAAAACGGGCAACTCGCTGGAGGCACGATCGAAGCGAAAGGCGGTTCGCAAAAGATTGCTGTCCGGCAACGAGCACGATCTCGCACCCTATCAACGCCTCGCACGTTGCAAATGAACGAAGGAGAATGCGGATGGTTTTCTGTTTCCGGTCTGAGAAAAGTTGCCGTGATGGGGCCTATGGTTTGCTGATCGCTGCGATGCTGCTCAGTATCCCTGGCGATGCCCTGGCGCAGGCCAAGCCGCCTGAAGGTGTGGCCTTTGAGCCGAATCTGGAGTGTGGGAAAGGCGGTGATCAGGTATTGAAACTCGATCTGGCCTACCCCTCGAATCTCGACAAATCCGTGCCCTGTGTTCTGCTGATTCATGGTGGCGCCTGGCGAGGCGGCAAGAAAGATGATGCCTTCATGACGCCACTGCTTTTCGAGTTTGCGAAGTCGGGATACGTCACCGCCTCCCTGCAATACCGGCTCTGTCCCAAGCATCCGTTTCCGGCTCAAGTTGAAGACGTGAAGTGTGCCGTCCGGTTCCTGCGGGCTCATGCCGATAAGTACCACATTCAATCCGAGAAGTTCGGCGCGGTCGGTTTCTCGGCAGGTGGTCACCTGGCCATGATGTTGGGGACGACGAACGCCAAAGACAATCTGGAAGGGACCGGCGGTTGGGCGGATCAGAACAGTCAGATCCAGGCCGTCGTCTCCTTCTTCGGGCCGACCGATTTAGCTGCGGATGATCTGCCCGAAATCAGCAAGGGACTGGTCCGCGACTTCATCGGCGGCACAAAAGAAGAGAAGCTCGAAGCCTATCATCGAGCTTCCCCGATCAAGTACCTCGACAAATCCGATGCACCGGTACTGATGTTCCAAGGCACCAAAGACCGCCTGGTTCCTCATACGCAGGCGTACAAAATGGCGGACGCAATGACGGAGGCTGGTGTCACAGGCCGCGCCGAACTGCTGCTTGGCGCCGACCACGGTTGGCTCGGGAAAGACCTGGATGAAACCAAGCAAAAAACGTTCGACTTTCTTGCTCGCTGGCTGAAGCCCTAAGTGCTTCAACGTTCGGTAGCTGTCGTGCGATGGCTGCAATAGGTGCGAGTGTTTCGTTACCTAGGCCCCGTCGCCGTTGGTTGCGCATTCGATTCGGAGCCGTCCATGATGGTTCGCCGTGGTCACGCGATTCCCGCTTCGCTCCGTTTTCGCCAAGATCGCGCGACAGTAATTCATACGACGGTAACTCGCGCGACGGTAATTCGCGCGACGGTAACTCGCGCGACGGTGGCTCGCGCGATCTCGATCCGGCTGCAACACCTGCTCATGGGACTCGCAATGTTCGCGAGTTGGCTGAACGGCTCAACGTGTTTGAGGGCCGACGATTTTCTGGGGGCATCGCTCAAGCAGGCGATCCTGGCCAAGCAGCAGACGCTTCAGGAGTCGTTGGCGTTCGCGGAGCGGCGGATGCCGGTCATGGCGATCCCCGAACAGCGAACCGATTGGGAGCAGGCATCCGAACGCTTGCGACGCGCGTTGCTGGAAAAGGTGGTGCTGCGAGGTGAGGCGGCGGCGTGGCAAAAAGCGGAGTGCCGCGTGGAGTATCTCGAGACGATACCGCGGGAGTCAGACGGGTACCGATTGAAAAAGTTGCGTTATGAGGCGCTGCCCGGTTTGTGGATTCCGGCCATTCTTTATGAACCATGGTCGATCGACTCGGAATCTATTTCCGGCGAGCGAGCGAATCGGAAAGTCCCCGTGGTGCTCAACGTCAATGGACACGACCCGCTCGGCAAGGCGGCGGTGTACAAACAGATTCGCTGCATTAATTTGGCGAAACGCGGAATGCTGGCGTTGAATGTCGAGTGGCTTGGGATGGGGCAGTTGCGTACGCCGGGGTTTGCTCATGGCCGCATGAATCAACTCGATCTTTGCGGAACCAGCGGGTTGGCTCCGTTTTATCTGGCGATGGAGCGAGCACTCGATGTGGTATTGAAGCACCCTTGCGCCGATCCCAATCGTGTGGCGGTGGCCGGCCTGTCCGGCGGCGGTTGGCAGACGATCTGGATCAGTGCACTCGATCGACGCGTGACCCTCAGCAATCCCGTGGCCGGGTATTCCAGTCTTGTCACCCGGATTCACCATCGATCGGATTTGGGCGATTCCGAGCAGACTCCAACCGATTTCGCGACGGTCGCCGACTACACGCACCTGACCGCGATGCGGGCTCCCCGCCCGACGCTGTTGACCTATAACGCCAAGGACGATTGTTGTTTTGGGTCGTCCCATGCCCTCCCGCCGCTCGTGTCGGCAGCGGATCCCGTGTTCAAGTTGTTCGGAAAATCCGATCACTTGCGAACGCATATCAATCATGATCCGGGCAACCACAATTTCGAACGTGACAATCGCGAGGCATTTTATCGGATGCTCGCCGACCATTTTGCAGAATCGGGAAAAGAGCTTTCCACGACCGAGATCGAGTGTCAGAACGAAGTGCTGACGGCCGAGCAATTGCATGTCGCGTTGCCCGAGCCGCAGGTGGACTTTTCGTCGCTTGCCAAAAAACTGGCAGCCGATTTGCCACGTCCTGAAGCGACTCGCGAAAGGCAGGCGTTGTCGCCGAAATCGGGGGCCGAAGGCGAATCCGATCGCTCCACACCGATGTCTTTGCGCGAGCGGCTTCGCAGCGTCGCGGGCATGCATGAATACGAAGTTGCGGCCGAGAAGACAGGCGAGCAAACGGAGCAGGGACTTCAGGCGAAGTTTTGGAAGCTCCGCGTGGGTGGCGAATGGAACGTACCCGTTGTGGAGTTCGCGCGCGGCAATCCGCAGAGCACAGCGATGCTGTTCGCCGATTCGGGCCGAGCCTCGCTCGCGGCTCGTGTTCGCGAATCGCTTGATGCGGGACAGCGGGTGCTCGTGCTTGATCCGTTCTACTTCGGTGAATGCCGAATCGAGGAACGCGATTATTTGATCGCGCTGTTGATCGCGACGGTCGGAGAACGGCCTTTGGGAGTGCAGGCGAGCCAGTTGAATGCCGTCGCGGATTGGGCCCGTCACCAATTCAACGCACCGCTGCAATTGATCACCGAAGGTCCCCGATCCGGTTTGATCGGGCTGGTGGCACGCGCTGCCGCAAACCCGCATTCCAATTTCCGCGACCATGCGATGCATAGCGGGCCGGTTTCATTGAAGCAGGTTTTCGACGAGAATCTCGCCTTCGAGCAGCGACCCGAATGGTTCTGCTTTGGCCTGCTCGAATGGGTGGATGTGCCGCAGTTGAAGCGTTTGGCTGACGGTTCGCCCGTGGTACGAGACTAGTCGCGATGTGCCCATCCGTTGGTCACTGCTTACGCTTTGAAGTCGCATTTCCTTTTTCCTCCACGCACGAAGAGGTGTGAACATGCTGCGAACGTTTTCGCTCCGTCGATTTCTGGCATTTTCTCGTGATCGGGCATACACGGCGACTGCCGGGGCGTCGACTTGGCGTTCGCTGGCTGCGGAGAAGACGCGTGGTTCAGGTTGTCGCCGATGGCTCGCGCTGCTGCAGGTGATCCCGTTCGCCCTGCCGGTCATGCTGATCGCCTTACCGGTCGCGGGCGCGGATGACTGGACGGAATTTCGCGGCCCGACCGGACAAGGGCACGCGATCGTCAAGGGGCTTCCTGTGCAGTGGTCGGATACGGAAAACGTGAAGTGGAAACAGGACCTGCCCGGGCTGGGGTGGTCGTCGCCGGTCGTCTCCGATGGCAAAGTGTTTCTGACCACGGCGGTGGCGAAAGGCGACAACGGTGATGCGGGGCAGTCGCTGCGCGTGATGTGCCTTTCGGCAGTTGATGGAACCAAGATGTGGGATGAAGAGGTGTTTGCCGCCGGAGCCGATGCGCCGAAGATCCATGGCAAGAACAGTCATGCCAGTCCCACCGCGATCATTTCTGGTGATCTCGTGTTCGTGCATTTCGGACATCAGGGTACCGCCTGTTTGTCACGCGACGGGAAGATCCGTTGGCGGAGTCAGGAGCTTTCTTACAGTCCGGTACACGGCAACGGCGGCACGCCCGTACTGTATAAGGGTAGCTTGTTCTTCAGTGCCGATGGCGGCGACAATCCGTTTGTGGCCTCGCTTGCGGGGGCTACCGGTGCGGTGCGTTGGAAGACGACGCGAGCGTGTGACGCCGTCAAGAAATTTGCGTTTAGCACGCCTTTGATGATCGAGGTCAACGGTAAGCCGCAATTGATCAGTCCCGGTTCGCATTCTGTCGGAGCGTTTGATCCCGAGTCGGGACGCGAGATCTGGCGAGTGAATTACGTGGGGTACTCGGTGATCCCGCGGCCGGTAGTTGGTCACGGCATGGTGTACGTCAGCACGAGTTACGATTCGCCCGAGGTGCTTGCGATTCGCACAGACGGGACGGGTGACGTGACGGAGACGCATGTGGCTTGGCGGCTGAAGAAAGGTGCTCCGCACACGCCGTCGATGCTACTACAAGGCGACGAACTGTACATGGTCTCGGATAACGGGATTGCCTCGTGCGTCGATGCCAAGACCGGAGAGGTTCACTGGCAGGAACGTTTGGGCGGCAACTTTTCCGCGTCGCCCTTGTTGGCGGAGGACCGCATTTATTTCCAGAACGAAACCGGTGTCGGCACGGTGGTGCGAGCGTCGAAGAAATTTGAAAAGCTGGCGACCAACGATCTGAAAGATCGAACGCTGGCCTCGTACGGAGTGGTGGATCAGTCGTTGCTGATCCGCACCGCGAGCCACCTCTATCGGATTCAGGATCGTTGATCGTCCGACGTTGTCATCTTCAAGGGCTAAGGCTGCCTAACCCCGATTCCACGAGATTCCAGACACACACGTTTTGGGCCCAACCGGATCGGCGGGCGGGTGAAATGTGTGTGTCTTGGAATTGGACCGCTTTGGCCAGACTGCGTGGCTTTCCGTGTCGGGGTGGCTGTCTGCGAGAAGCGATTCCGAGACACACACGTTTTGGGCCCAACCGGGTCGGCGGGCGGGTGAAATGTGTGTGTCTTGGAATTGGACTGTTTTAGCCAGACCGCGTGGCTTTCCGTGCCGGGGTGGGTGTCTGCGAGGTGACCGTGCCGGGGTGGGTGTCTGCGAGGTGAGGTGTGTGCCGCTGCGAGGTGTGCGAGGTGACGCTCTGGGGTAATCATCGCCATTAATCGGCGGGGCCGATTCGGATGTTGCGGAACCAGACCTCTTCACTGTGATTCTGCAGGCCGAGGAATCCTTCGCGTAGTCGCTGTTTGATCTCCGGGAATGCCTCTTCGCAGGCGTGGACGATCACGACGCCGTTGTGGGTGACGACGTAAGCGGTGCCTTTGCAATTGATTTCCAGCGAGTTCCATTCGCCGGCAGGCTTGCCGACGCGTTGCAGGGCCGGCGCGATGGCGTAGACACTTCCGCAATACTGGTACGGTTTCAAGTTTTTGTACTGTTCGGCAGCGTCATCCAGGATCTGCACTTCGACGCCCGCGCCGGCGCCGTGATGATTGCCGTCGGCCGGAACGCGGCAGTA
>JBJOLO010000003.1:0-2934 GCA_046045565.1 Planctomycetota bacterium
GTTAGTCAGGACCAGGTTCTGGCGGTGGTGGAGGTGGCGACCTTTGCCGAGCTGTTGGAACAACAGCTTGCGTTGTTGCACGATGTGGCGGCCATGGCAGCGATGAAACTGGAAGTGCTGCAGCGCAATCTGCGTACCAAGGAATTGCTTGCCTTTCAGCGCGCACTGCTCGAGAGCATTCCCTATCCCATGTTCATCAAGGACGCCGAGGCCCGTTTTGTTGGCTGCAATAAGGCCTACGAGCAGGCATTTGGCATCACCAGCGACTTCCTGAAGGGGAAGACCGTACTGGAGCTCGAATTCATTCCCGAGGAAGATCGGAAGCGTTTTGACGAACAAGACCGCAGTGTGATTCGGGACGCGAACCGCCTCAGCTACGAGTTGCCGATTCAGTATGCGGATGGCGAGACCCACGTTACGCTCTATTCTGTGGATGGCTTCAAATTACAAGATGGCAGTCCCGGAGGATTGATCGGACTGCTTGTCGACATTACCGACCAGAAGCGTGTGGCGGAAGAATTGCAGATCGCTAAAGCGAAGGCGGAAGAAGCGACGCAAATGAAATCGATGTTTCTGGCCAACATGAGCCACGAGATTCGCACGCCGATGAACGCCATCATCGGGCTCTCGCATCTCGCATTGAAGACAACACTGACGCCGAAACAGCGCGACTATGTCAGCAAGGTGCATAATGCGGGCACGTCGTTGCTCGCGATCATCAACGACATCCTCGACTTCTCGAAAGTGGAGGCGGGCAAGTTGGACATCGAGTCGACGGAATTTCGGCTCGATGAAGTCATCAACTCGGTCATCACGCTCACGGCGCAAAAGGCCCACGACAAGGGACTGGAGTTTCTGGCTCATGTGGCTCCCGAAGTACCCGACGTTCTGCTCGGTGATCCCCTGCGGCTGGGGCAGATCCTCACCAACTTTGTCAATAATGCGGTGAAATTTACCGAACACGGCGAGGTGCGGATCACGATTGAACAGATCGAGCAAGTCGGAGAAAAGACGAACTTGCGATTCGCCGTCCGCGACACCGGAATCGGCATGACCAAGGAGCAGGCCGGTCGGCTTTTTCAGCCGTTCACCCAGGCCGACATGTCCACCACACGCAAGCACGGGGGAACCGGATTGGGGCTGACGATCAGTCGCCGGTTGGTCGAATTGATGGGCGGACGCACTTGGCTGGAGAGCGAGCCAGGAGTCGGCAGCACGTTTTACTTTACGGTGTGGCTCGGTGTGGGATCGCAAGGCGGGTCCCGAAAGGTTGTCCCGGAAAAACTGAACGAGTTGCGGGTGCTGGTGGTCGATGATAACGAGACCGCTCGGGAAATCCTCAAAGATCCGCTCGGCGGAATCGTCTCGCGCGTGGATCTGGCGTCTTCAGGTAAGGCGGCCATCGATGCCGTGCGACAGCACGATAACGCCGATCCGTACGACGTCGTGTTCATGGATTGGCGGATGCCGGGCATGGACGGACTGCAAGCGAGTCGTCACATCAAGAGTGATGAAACGCTGACTCATCCGCCGCATATTGTGCTGGTCACGGCCTTTGGTCGCGAAGAGGTCCGCGAGGAAGCCGAACGGCTACAGCTCGACGGTTACCTCATTAAACCGCTTACCAAATCGATGATCTTCGACATGTTGGTGAATATTTTTGCGGAGGAAGGCGATGCGGTACCGGCCGCCGAGCGAGCCGCGGAGACGATGTCGCTTCGAGGTGCCCGGATTCTGCTCGCCGAAGACAACGAGATCAATCAGCAGATTGCCGTGGAGTTACTCGAAGGTGCGGGCGCGACGGTTCGCGTCGCCGACAATGGACGGCTTGCCGTGGAGATGCTATGCAGCGGTCAAGCCGCCGACGTGGACGTGGTCCTGATGGATCTGCAAATGCCGGAGATGGACGGCCATCAAGCGACGGCCAGGATTCGGGACGATCGGCGATTTGCCTCCTTGCCGATCATTGCGATGACGGCACACGCCACCATGGAAGAGCGTCAGCGTTGTCTCGACTCCGGCATGAATGATCACATCTCCAAGCCGATTAATCCCGACCAATTGTTCGAGACGATTGCTCGGTTCTACCGGCCTTCCAGCGAAGTTGCCGTCGTGTCGCAGCAAGCCGTTGATCCTGCCAGTGAAGAAGTTCCCGCGATAGCGGGCCTGGATACCAGCGATGGTCTGTCCCGAGTGGCAGGAAACCGGAAGTTGTACTTGAAAATCCTTCGCAAATTTGTCGATCAGCAGGGTGCTGCGGTGTCCGAAGTCGCGGGTGCACTGGCCCAAGGGGATCGAGTGTTGGCCGAGCGGATCGCGCATACGCTCAAAGGGGTCGCCGGAAACATCGGTGCAAAAGCGCTTTATGCGGCCGCTGGTCAATTGGAAAAACGAATCCACGACAACGCCTCGTCGAAGGACCTCGAAGCGGCGCAATCGCAGGCGCAAGCCGAGTTAGATACACTGCTCGCCGGTCTGAAGCCAATCGCGGTTTCCGCCTCCGTCCCCGAAGCGGCGCCCGCAACACCGGTCGATTCCGCCCAAATGCGCTTGGCGGCCGCGGAGTTGATTCAACTGCTGCAGGCTTTTGATCCGGGGGCGACGGACTTTGTTGAATCACATCACGCGATGTTGCGGCCCCTGTTCGCCGCAACCGCCTGGGATGAATTCGAAAAGCAGATCCAAGGGTACGCGTTCGGCGATGCGCAAGTACTTCTGGAACACGCACTAAAGGGACTTGCCTGACATGAAACAACCATCCGATTATCGAATCCTTGTCGTCGACGATGCGCCTGCCAACATCCAGACACTTTCCGCGACGCTAAAAGAAAAAGGCTACCGGATCAGTGTTGCGATCCATGGTAAGCAGGCGTTGGAATTGATGGAAAAGTTGCCGATGGATGCGGTGCTACTCGACGTCGTCATGCCGGAATT
>JBJOLO010000037.1:0-15024 GCA_046045565.1 Planctomycetota bacterium
TCCTGGCATGGTAGTGCTGGAAATTCGTTCGCAGCGATTGTGACGGCTGGTCCAAAATTCCAATTGTAGGGGGCGGCGTTCCGACCGCTCATGAAACTCGCGGCAGGCGCCGATTGGTCACTTGGTAGGCCTGACGAGAAGAAATCCGTCTTCTTCGTGTGAACCCCTTGAAGGGGAGGCCGATCGCGTCCTTGGAAGGTGTTGAGTATAAGGAGGTTACTCCAAATGAAGAAAGCGATCGTTCATTTCTTGATCCTTTTCGCTGTGGCGACCGTACCGACACCGAGCAAGGACCTGTCCAACGAGCGGCTTCCGATTGTGGCGCGAGGGGAGAAACGGGCCGAAATCAAGTCGATCGATATCCTCGAGCGTCCCAACCGGCCCATGCACGTTTACGGCAACACGGTACGCCGTCGAGCGATGCGGTGATTGCCTCGGCACGCCTTCAAGAAGCATCAATCTTTGCTGATCTAACGTTTTTGATAGCGCAATCGGCCACAACCTGAGGCTGGGGTAACCTATTTTTACTCAGAACGTGCCCGAACTGAGTCAACGTTAGGGAACCAACGGACGGGTTCGCATCGTCTATACTCGCGAGCGCGTAGCTCCGCCCGAGTGTATCTGTTTGACCCTGGGGCGGCCTTATTCCGTGCTCGGGGAGTGTCCGTATGCGACTGCTTAGCGTTTTCGGGTTCGCCATTCTTGCGATCGGGATTTCGTTTTCGAGCAGTTGGATTTCTGCTCAAGAGAATCCGCCTGCCAATCCGCCTGCGAGTCCACCTGCCAAATCTCCTGAAGGTGGGGGCGCCGAGACGGGGCGGGAAACGGTGATACGGGAGCAGTCGATCTACATCCCGTACGCGAAGCTGCGCGAGACGTTTGAGAAGGAAGGGCGGGGTGTCTTTTTACCGTACGAGAAATTTCAGGAACTTTGGAAAGCAGCGCGCGGACGGGAGGAAGCTCCTGTTCCGGCGAAGTCGCCCGAAGGGGCGTTGATCACCGACATCGACAGCTTGGCGGTCGCAGAAGCCGAGGTCGTACGTGTCACGGCGAAGCTGAATATCGAATTGTTGTCCAAGGGCTGGCATCGCGTTCCGATCCGGCTGGGCGATTCGGCGATTATTCAAGCGAGGCTCGGCGACGAACCGGCTCGTTTGCTGTTCGACGCGCAGCAGGGTTATTCGCTGTTGATCGAGCACACGGGCGACAAGCCGCGTCAGGTGTCGGTGAGTGTGGAGTATGCGAAGGCGTTTGCGAAGAATCCAGGTCAGAACTCGGTGACCTTTGAAGCACCGCAAGCCCCCGTAAACCGGTGGCAAATCCGCATTCCGCAGACCGGAACGAAGATTACGGTTCAGCCGATGATCGCTGCATCGGAGATTCCGGCACGGAAGATCGACGAGAGGCCGGTGGAGGAAACACAGCTTCAAGCATTCGTCGGTGCGGCCTCCAGTGTGCGAGTCGATTGGACGGCCAAGGCAGAGGGAGCGACCGGCCTGACCGCACTGGTGCACGCGCAGGTTCAGCAGATGGTTGGCATCAGCGAAGGTGCGGTGCGTACTCGAGTGCAGATCGCGTACGACATCTCGCGAGCCGAATTAAATCAATTAATGATCGATGTGCCGGCCGACCAGAAGGTGGTCAATGTTTTTGATCCGAATGTTCGGCAATGGGAGGTGAAGGCGGAAGCAGACCGGCAGCGAATTACGGTGCAGTTGTTCCAGCCGGCGCGAGGCACACAGAACCTGGTTGTGGAACTCGAGCGATTCCTCGAGGACATGAACCAAAAAGAGCTGGTTTTGCCGGTATTGAAGGCCGTGGGGGCAGAGCGTCAGCAAGGCATAGTCGTGGTGTCGGTGGCTTCCGCGTTGCGGGCGGAGGTCTTGCGCCGAGTCGGCCTGACGCAGTTGGGTTCCGACGAGCTTCCCGAATCGCTCAAGGCTTCGAAGTGGGATTTTGCCTATCGCTATGCGGCGCTGCCGTTCGATTTAGCGGTCGCCACGGAGAAAGTGTCGCCGCGTATTCGCGTGACCGAATTGGTGGAGGCGTATTTGGAACCGGAGCAGTTGTCGCTGGAACTGCTTGCGATTTATCAGATTGAGCGAGCGGGAGTCTTTCAGTTCGAGATCGATATTCCCGAAGGCTTTGAGGTTCGCGATGTGCGTGGCGTGGCGTCGACTGCGGCCGGCGCGCAGCCGGCGCCGGTCGACTCCTATGCGGTAACTGGCGAAAAGAAAACCCGGCTTGTGGCGAACCTGTCGCAACGTGCGTTGGGGCAGGTGGGACTCTTGGTGCAATTGCGCCGTCCGCTGGAGAAGTCGACTTTGCTAACGCCAGGTGAAACAGCGACGGAGATTCCGTTGCCGGTTCCGCGCGTCGCACCGGGCATGCTCGAGGCAGTGCAGGGGCGCTTGGTCGTTTATGCGCCCGAGAGTCTGCGTGTCAACCTGGGGCGTCAGGAGGGAGCGCGGGCCGTGCCCGTCGCCGAAGCGATGCAAGGATTGGAGTCGATGCGAGCCGGGAGGTTCCCGGGCGCTCGAGAAGTGTTGGCGATGGCCTACACGCAACAACCGGTTCAGTTCTCCCTTGCCGCCAATCGTCGTCAACCGGACATCTCCGTGCGGCAGTTGCTCGCGATGAAGGTGCAGAATCAGAGCGTCGAGTACGAGGCGACATTCTTTTATGACATTCGCTACAGCAGCGTAAAGAACCTGCAAATCGATTTGCCGATCGAGGTCGTGAAGAGTCAAGTGCGCAACGAGTCGGAGGGAATTCGCGAGCGGGTTGTGCCGGCCGATGAAGGGGAGGACGCGGGACGCGTACGCTGGAGCTTCACAGGGGATGCGGAGTTTCTCGGGCAACAGAAGATACGACTGACTTGGAAGCAAGTCATCAGCGAATTGGAGGTCGGTAAGCCGGTCACACTCGCGTTGCCGAATCTGTCGCCTGTCGGCGTGAATCGGGCTACCGGACAGGTTGTGGTGGCCAAAGCGGAATCGTTGGATATTCATCCAACTGGTACGCCGAGTGGCGTGAGGCCGATCGATCCGCAGCATGATTTGTTTCCCGAATCGTCGATGGCGGGAGCGGCTAGGGCGTTTGAGTTCCAGGAACCGTGGTCGTTGTCGCTGGAGGTTGCACGTTACAAGCTGGAAGAAGTAAAGCGGACCAGCATCGAACAGGGGATCGTCCGCATGGTCGTGACACGCAGTCGCAAGACATCCGTGCAGGCGATCTATCGTGCTCGCAGTGCCCGCCAGCGACTCGCCATTCGATTGCCTGCGGAATACTCGCTCGACACACAGCCGCTCCGCATCGATGGAAAACCGCAATCGCTTGAGCGTGGCGATAAAGAGGAGCTATTTATTCCGCTCACGGGGCAATCGCCGAACGAACCGTTTTTGATCGAACTTCGCTACACGGTTCCCGGCGATCATCAGAATTTGGAATTGCCGGAGTTTCTGGAAGACCCTGCGGTCCAGCAGGTCTACCTTGCCGCTTACTTGCCGCAGGATTGGCTAATGCTTGGCTCCAGCGGGCCGTGGACGGAGGAAACCTCGATCGTTCAACCGGCCAACTACTCGAGCGTATCGTCTCAGCTTGGCGACATGAATCAGTTGGTCAGCACGCTGACCGGGAGCGTGAGTGCGCGACTTGGCGGCAACAATCTCGCAACCGATGTGCTCAATGGGTTTCCCACCGATGGCAAAATGTATCTGTTCTCTGCGCTGCGACCTGAAAACGCTCCGAATGGCAATTTGCATCTCGTGGCGTTTCGCACAACCTGGGTGCATGGCGTCGTCTTTGCCGTCATCGCGCTGTTCGGGCTGGTGCTCACGGGGCGGGCGATCTCAACCAGGATCGCCTGGGTGGCCGTCTTCATCATCGCCATGGTGTTGGCCGCGGTCTTTGCGCCGACCTTTGTCCAGCAGATTGCCGATCAAGCGATGTTCGCCGCGGTCGGTCTCGTCGTGCTGGTGTGGTTGGTCGAACTCTTCTTAAAAGCGCTTGTCCGACGCCCCAAGCGAACCGCGAACGCGCCGTCAGCAGACAGTCGCGCTGCAGAGACGAAGGACTCGAAGGCAGCGACCATCGAATCGCCACAAGGCGAGCAGGCATCGGCTTCGAGCAGATCGGATACCACGGATCCCGGTCCGGATAAGCCGAATGACTCCGGAAATGCGTCGAGTTCCGAGCAGGGAGGATCGACTCATGGTTAAGCGATTTGGTTTGCATCATGGCAACACCACGTTGACTCGACGCGATCACGATCAGCGAGAGCCCGGTCAGCGAGAGCCCAGTCAGCGAGAGCCCAGTCAGTCGATGGCACGACGATTCGTGTTCGATTACGAGTCCCATGTCGTGCTCCTGGTCGTGTTACTCGTGGCGGCACTACTGACTCCCGGTGAGTTTCGAAGTTTGCGAGCTCAGGAGGCTGCATCATCGGTGCGGCGGGTGCGGGAGATTTTCGTGCCCTTTGAGGATTTGAACATTTTGCTGGAGGGGCAGACGCAGCGCATTTTCCTGACACGCGAAGAATACGAGCAGCTGTTGGCTCGCGTGAAGAAGCAACCGGAGACGCCGAAATCGCCGGTCGCAGTTGCGGTGGTTGCTGCCGATTATCAGACCGTGGTTGAGGAAGGTCGAGCGATCATTCGAGCTCGGTTGACGCTGGAGGTGATGGCTGACGGGATTCAGCAATTGCCGCTCGAAATCGCCGACGTCGGCATTCGCTCGGCGATCCTGGATGGCAAACCTGCGTCTTTGACTGCCGGCCCTCCGATGATGCTGTTCGTGGAGGGGCGCGGGAGAAAGCAGTTGGAATTCGAGTTGATCGCACCGATGCAGACTGCGGCGGCGCTGCAAACGCTCCACTGCGACCTGCCTGTGCCGCCCGTGGCAACCATGAGCCTCACTGTCAACGGGAACGTCGAACTCAAAAGCGGTGCCGACGTATTGTCGCGGGTGATCGACGCCGACAAGGGTGTCACCCGTTTCCAGTTGTTGATGCGGCGAGGTCCGCAGACGCTGGTGATGACGTTGAATAATCGGCAGCTCTTGAAAGACCGCGTGGTGGTGGCGCGCAGCGTACTGGTAGACGAGGTGACTCAAGCCTACGAGCGATTGCATGCGACCATGTCGTTTGCGGTGCTTCATGGTTCGGTGAACCAGGTGCGGGTGCGAGTTCCGGATGGTTTCGACGTCAACGAAGTACGAACAGAACTGCTGTCGAAGTGGAATCTGGTGAAGGCGGAGGAGGGGCAGATTCTCGAGGTGTCCTTGCGGGAGGCGACGAGTTCGCCCGTGGTTTTGCAGATTTCCGCAGCGAGAATTCCGCCGAAACTTGACGATTGGTTCCTGCCCGATTTCAAGCCGCTAGACGTGGCGGGACATGTGGCGGTGGTGGGACTGCTTGTCGAAGAACGTTTGCAGTCGTACGCCATGGAAAGTCGATCGTTGATTCCGATGCAGACGGCTTACCTGACCGAGAATCTGCCTGAGAGCGTATTTCGGGCAGAACCCGGCGCGCCGTTAATTCGCCCCGTGGTGGCCTATTACGCACCGCAAGGTGAAGTCGACTTGAGGGCGAAATTCCGCGTTCGGCCTTCGAAGCTCAGCGTGACCACGAACTCGCTTTTGATTCTGTCCAACACCAGGCAGGACCTTCGCGGACTGTTTGTCGTAAAATCGGAAGTCGAGAAGCTTTTCGCCTTTGATTTCAACGTACCGATCGGTTGGCATCTGACAAGCGTGTACGGCAAGGACAATCAGCCGTTGTCGTTTGAAGTGTTTCGAACTGCAGATGGTGGTCGAGCGAGGGTGGTGATACCGCAGGGAGCACCGGCCGATACGCCGTACGAAATCCGTTTCCAGGCTGTTTCGACCCCCGAGAAATGGCTCGGCGATTGGACCCAGATCGGCGCCATGCTTCCCGTATTTGCCGCGATCGGTGCCGACAAGGACGAAGGAGCGGTCGGGGTCACGTCCGTGGACGACCTGAATGTGCTTGCGGATGAAGTGCAAGGCTTGGTGCCACTCGATGACGTCGAGAAGCCGCGTTACGGCATGGCGGGTGTCGAGACCGATCTTGTCTATCGTTACGATTCACCGAATTACTCGGCCAAGCTACGAGTCGAGCGTGCGAAGCCGACCGTTACCGCGCGCACCTATTCTTTCGCGCGGATTGAACCCGATGACTGGCATCTGAGGCACGAGCTGATCTACGACATTCAAGACGCCGGGACGGATCGTCTGGCACTGCTCTTGCCTGTCGATACGCCCTCGACTCTCAGCATCCGAGGACTCGATAACGCGATCGTGAAAGAGTTCAGTGCGACCGAGGTCGAGCAATCCGGTCAGCGCTGGCGAAGATGGGACGTTTTACTGGCTCAGCGTATGCAGGGGAATGTGCGGATCGCTGCCGATTACACCACGTCATCCCGAGACACCGTTCCGGTGGTGCTTGCGGAGGGAGTTGCCTATCAAACCAGTATCGTCGCCGTCGAGGGACATGCGGAGCTTGATGCCGAAGTGATGGTGGAAAAAGATTCGCAGACGCGTAAGGTCGACATCGGTGAATTGGCTGCGGCCGAGTATCAAGTCGGCAAGCGAGTTTTGGCTGCATACGAATTCGTCGGATCGGCCGCCGAGATGCGAGTTGCGATGCGTCGACGTTCGGCACTGGAATTGCCAACAGCGATTGTGCAGCGTGCAGAACTGGTGTCCTTGCTCGGTGCGAACGGTGTTTGTCAGACGGCTGCGCGATTTCATTTACGCACCAAAGCGATGTACCTCGAGGTCGAACTGCCTGAGGGGGCTGAATTGTGGTCGATCTATCTCGATCGGCAGCCGACAACGCCGCAGCAAGAAGGAAACCGATTGCTGGTGAGCGTCCCGGCTCGAGCAGAGAGCGATCTTCGTGATTTGCAGATCGTATATCAGGTGCCTGTGGAGCGGTTGCTGGTGCGAGGCAATGTGCAAGCTGCGGCACCGAGCTTGCGATTACGTGAAGGGGAATCCGCGGACGCGATAGAGGTACCGCTGGCCGATCTAAAGTGGCTGGTTCGATTGCCGTCGGGTTACCAGATGGTGAAATCATCCGGAACGATATTTCCCGATTTCGAGGATGCCACAACGCGGGATCAGTTAGCCCTGCGTCGATCGCCGTGGGAGACCTTGGCGTCAGCCGGAGCAGTGATGGTGAATGAGGCGACGCTTTCAACGATCAATGCGTCGCGCGAACTGCGACGCGACAACGCTTTTGGGCGGGTCGCCAAAGCGGCTCGAGGTCTAGCCGATATGCCGCCGCCGATGGCGGCTCCCATGGAGGCTCCCATGGCGGCCGCAAAATCGGGCGAGGCCGTCGAGGCCCTCGAATTTGGCCAACGCGAAGGCGGCGAAAGGCCGCCCGGAAGTCCGATGCTGGCCGAAGCAAAGGAGGCACGCGACCGAAATGCCATCCGAGATCTCGATGGCGATCTGGCTGCCGCCCCAGCAAAACCAGGCGCGTCGGGAGCGCCCGGACGTCTTCCCGTTGCGAACGATCCAGGCAACGCTGTGGCGGAACAGGATTCGTCGATCTCGGGTGGACTCAGTCTGAGCGGAAAGGATCTGGGTGGCATGGGAGGTGGCATGGGCGGTATGGGCGGCCGCGGATCGATGCCACCGCAAATCGGCGGTGCCGATTTCGACTTTGATACGAGCACCGGGAAGTCCGTGGCCTGGGCCTTGGAAGGCGTTCGCAGCCTGGAATTCAATCTGCCCGAGTTCCAATCACGAGGTGGGGAGTGGATTGCATTTCGGAGTTTTGGGGCGGATCCGCAATTGAGCGCGGTGGTAATCGATCGACGCCGATTGCGTTGGCTCGGATGGTTGCTCGCAAGTGTCGTCGCGTTTTGCTCAATCAGCCGATGGCGCAGCCGGACGTCGTCCAAGTCGCGGTGGGTGATCGGATTGTTGTTGGCCAGCACGATCGTTCCGCTCGTGAGCCCCTGGGTGCAGGAACTCGCGATCTTGAGCGACTTTGTTTTTTGGGCGGCGTTCGGAAGTGGTATCTTTTTCGTGCTGCTCGGCGCGGTGCGGTTGATCGTGAACGTGGTCACGCGATG
Source organism: Planctomycetota bacterium (assembly GCA_046045565.1). Classification (GTDB taxonomy): domain Bacteria; phylum Planctomycetota; class Planctomycetia; order Pirellulales; family Pirellulaceae; genus VGZA01. The sequence continues at coordinate 8,109 of JBJOLO010000037.1, forward strand.
GTGGCGGGTGTTGCTCCGCACGAGTGTTTCCGCGACGACGACTGCGGCAATGATTGCATGCATGCTGCAGATGACCCCGGCTCTATTGCAAGCGCAGCCCGGTCCCGAAGCAGGTGGGCCACCGGTTGCCAATGCGCCACCGACGGGAATCTCGCCCGAGCAGCTGACGGGCGAAATTGGCAAGATCCTGGCACCGCTGTTCGGGCCGAGCCCACCGGTTAAAGTGCCCGACGATGCGATCTTGATTCCGTACAATCCGAACGATCCCGAAGGGGTGAAGAAATCGGAGCGGATCCTGGTGCCGCTGGAGAAGTACCAGGAGTTGTTGAACTTGGCCAACCCGCGCGAACAACGGCTGGTACCGCCCACCCATTTCGCTTGGGCCAATGCCGCCTATCAAGCGACACTCGTCGACCAAGGTTTTCTGGAAGTGCGTGGTCGGTTGCTACTCAATCTATTCACCGACGATGAAGTTTCTGTGCCGATGGAGCTGGCGGGTGGCATCCTGATTGATGCCCGAGTGGATGGTCAGGCCGCGCGCGTGCGGTTGGTGGCGACGCAGCCGGCGAAGGGCGAGGCACCGCAGCCGCTATCCGTCCTGAGCGTATCGGGGAAGGGACAAAAGACGATAGACATCGCCGTCCGATTCGCGACGACGCGGAGCGGCGGTTGGCGAGCCGTCACCGGACGTCTGCCCGGAACGGCGGTCGCCGCTTTTGCGGTTACCATTCCCGAGGCGAAGACCGAAGTGCGGCTGGCAGGATTGCCCGATCGCAATCGTTTTGAAAGTGAGGCCGCGAACGAAAAACTTGAGACCGCGCTGACCCCCGGTGGACCGTTCACGATTCAGTGGCGACCAAAAGTTTCCGAGGCCGAAGTGGATCGGAGCTTAACAGCGAAATCACAAGCCGAGTTAGAAGTGCGTGAGGATGCGCTGCGACTGCTTTGGCAACTGCAACTTGAGTTTCCTCGGTCGCGACGCGACGCGTTCTCCATTGCCGTGCCTCGTGATTATCTGGTCGAGCGTGTCACGGGTGCGAATGTCCAAGGCTGGTCGATGCTCGACGGTGCTAATAACAAAGAGTCGCGTCTGGAAGTGACTTTATTGAAGGCAGCACAAGACAAAGAGCAAATCCTGTTGCAACTCTCGCGTCGCGATTGGTACCAGCGCGGGAAAGAAGGCGTGATCTCGTTGCCGGTCGTTACGCCGGTGGATGCTGTTCAGCATCAAGGCACGCTGCTGCTGCGTCGCAGCCCGATCCTAGAACTAAAGCTGGCGAAGTCGATGCGGTTGACGCAGACCGACTTACCGGAGAGCCTCGCGAGAGGCGAAGATGCGCTGTCGCAGGGGGTACTCGTTGCCCGTCCGTTTCAGGCGTTTCGCTTTGCGTCGGCCGATTACCAGGGTGAAGTCGCCGTTCGCGAAATCGAGGGACAACAAACGGCGGAATTTCGAACGATCCTGCGCGTGTCCGAGCGGGAGACGCGGTTGGAAAGTCAGATCGTCATGGAAACTCGAGATCGTCCCGTATTTCGCGTGGATTTGGCACTCCCCAAAACCATGAAACTCGAACGCGTCGTAGCGCCGGGTGTTTTTGAATGGGGTGTGACAGAGGAAGCCGAGCGCAATCTGGCTACGATTCACCTGACGGGCGGCATGCAGGGAAAATTCAGCCTCAACATCGAAGGCAGTTTGGGGAATCGCAATCCCAACGATCCCGTGCCGCTTGCGGCCATCGAGGTGATCGGAGTCGAGCGTCAAACGGGCGACATGGTGGTGCAAGCCGATCCCGCTTACGACGTGATTGCCGATGATGCAGACCTGAAAGGCATTCAGGTTGTCACGCTCGACAAGACCTATGCTTGGCTGGCCGCCGAGCAGCGGGCAACGAAGCGGCTTGCGCTGCAGTTCAGCAAACCCGGCTATCAGGGGACGCTGAAGGTCGCGCGACGCAAGGCGGAGGTTGCCTGCCTGACGGTCAGCAATATTCTGATTTCCGGACGAACGATTCGCGAAACTGCGCTGTTGCAATACGAAATTCAGAACTCGGGAATTCGCGAGGTGACATTTCAATTACCCGCTAGCCTGCGATCGGCCCGCATCAAGACTGCGCTGATGCGTCGCAAGACGATTGAAGAAGTGGATGCCGATTGGGTACGCGTTCGAGTGGAATTGCAGGACGAAGTGATTGGGACGCTGAAAGTACTGGTGGAACACGATCGTTTGGTCAGCGGCGAAAAGCATCAAGCAACGGTGCCGATCGTGGAAAAGGTGGATCGCATCGACCAGCAGCTGGTTGCGCTCGAGAGTTCAGGGCGCGACGAGGTGATTTTCGATGAAGCGGTGAATCTACGCGAGGTTTCGGATCGGGGAAGCAGCGCACTCGCCTCGTTGCTGGGGTCCAACTTCCTGGTTGCCTACGAGGTGACTGGGGCGAATCCTCGTTTGACATACCATCTGCAGGCACGTCGGACAGTGGAGACGGTGGGGGCCAGGATCGGGTTCGGACTGACCGAATTGCGGCTTGATGGAGCAGGTGCCTACCGCGCGAAAGTGACCTACTACGTCGAGAATTCGATCGAGCAGTTCTTGGTGGCGCGGTTACCCGAAGGGGCGTCACTGTGGGCGGTGAAAGTCGATGGCGAACCGGTGAAGCCATCCCCGGTCGATTCGTCCGGCAGTGGGAATCAAGTTCGCATTCCGCTGGTAAAGACTGCGCTCGGAGATCCGCCTTATCCCGTCACGCTTACGTACGCCGGCCGCATGCCGATGCTGGAGACGGTGTCGAGCATTCAGTTTCCGCTGGTGAGAACGATGAATATCAATGCGCAACTGAGCCATGTGCGCCTGCTGCTGTCGGCAACGCATCGTTGGGGAAATTTTGGCGGTACGCTCGGGCAAGTGCAGGACAAGGCCGAGTTCCAGGCGGGATTCCTTGAGTTCCGATCGCAGCAAGCAGAGCAACTCGTGGCCTTGCTGCAATCGGATATCGATTCCCTCACACGACTACGATGCGAGAATAATCTGCAGCAACTCGGCCTATCGGTCGATCAATACACCTTTGGAAACGCCAGGTATTCTGCGAACCGAGTCTTTCAAGAACGCGCGGCCGGCATCCGCGCGGCACAATCGCGCGCGGCCCAGCAGATCAGTGAGCTCTCGCAAAAGCAGGCGGCGGTGGCGACGGAGATCGATAATCGTCAGCGTTTCAACGACTTCGTTGTGCAAAACCCGTCGCTCGATCGAGCACGGAATGTCGTGGGAAAACTGGGGCGAAATTTCGATGGCGTTCAAGGACAGGAAGAGAGCGCGGGTGAAATCAACAAGTTCTGGTTCCAGTCCAATTCGCTGAGCCGCAAGGCGGACGGCGAGGATGCCTCGAAAAAGGCCTCGAAAGCGGAAGCGAAGGGTGACGACAATCAGAAGCAGGTCGACAAAATGCTGGAAAGCAAGGACGGCAAAGACAGCAAAGAGAGATCCAAATCCGTCGAGTTGCCTCAGAGTCGGGTTACCCAACAGGCAGGAAAGAAAACGGCTGGCGACTTTGCCGAACGATCTCGCGTGGAGTCGAATTCGCCGGCTCAACTGTATGACGATTCCCTGCAAAAGGAGCAGTTGGAACTCCGCAATAATCTGGGGCAAAATCTGGATGCCAATCGTAGTCGTCGGCAATCGCGAGCGACGGATCAGAACGCGATCGAAGAGCGTTACCAGCGACGTCTTCAGAACCAAAGTCAGCAGGCGTTGAACTTCAACGAACAGGCGCTGACGCCCGGTCAACAGCCGGCAGATTCCCCCGCTGCGGGAGCGCCGCCCGGCTCGGGGGCAGGCAGCGGACAGGGATTGGGGTTCCGCGGAGGATCAAACAACGGGATGCCGCAAGGTCCGCAGGGTGGTCAGCAGGCCGGGCAGGGGCAAAGCCTCGCTGATGAAAAAGAAGCCGTTCAATCGATGGACGAATCGTTCGGCGTGGATCGAGATGCCAACGCCTACCTGCGAAGCCTGGATGTTGAACTCGCCGATCGCGGACAGGAGTTCCTATTCCGGACGGCGGGCGGCGAATTAGAACTAACCGCGCAGGCCCTGGATGGAAACATCGCACAGCGAGGAATTCGTTTGGGTGCGGTGCTTGCCGGCATTGTCGGTCTCAGCTTGGCGGCCGCCTTTACCCGAGCCGTGCGAAATCGCTTCGCCGCGTAACCGCATCAGGATGCAGGTCCTTCGTGTGCCGGTCTTTGCAACATGCGGCGCGATTGCTTGACGCATGCATCGTGATCGTGTGATGCCCATGCCGGAGGATGGCTTTCGTAATGAGCCTGTCACGGCGGATCATGGACTTCGGCTTCTCGAATGCTTGGGAACGCTTTCAGGCTTCAGTTGAGTCCGAGATGGGGGTGGCGCCGGGCGGCGGCGTTCCATGCCCCTCACGCACGTAGGCTGCACGTTGTTTCGCGTACTCGATCGACGAAGGGAGCGCTTCCAAGGCGACGCCTTGCTGCGATTCGTCAAAGAGGCGTCGTAAGAATGGACGGCACCAACCGCAGCCGGTCCCGGCGCCGAAACATTCGCTGAGTTGCCCGGCTCGCTTCGGTTTTTCCACTCGCAAGAAGTTGACGACCTTGCGTTTCGTGACGTGAAAACAGAGGCAGAGTTCCTCGTCGAGTTCCATCCGTTGATTCCTGAGCGCTCACCACGTGCGAGTCGCATGCGTGGCAGGCGGGGCCATCCAATAAAAAAAGCGACTCGACCGCGGGTTCGCGGATCGAGTCGCTGGCATTTTACAGGATGAAGTTAGTCCCACCACCATGCGTTGTCGTGCAAGCTCTTGGGAGTCGAGCCGCTACGTTCGGCTTTCAGCTTACCGTAGCTGTCGGTCTTGATCTTGGCGGGAGTGACCAGTCCGCGTGGATCAATCGCGACACCGCCGCTGACCCCGGCCACAACCTTCTTGCCGCCGATGACGCGCGAGTTGACGATCGATTCAACCGTCTTCGGAGGATTGCCGAGCGCCACCGGGCAGAGCTCGGGATTGCTGAAGAAGGCCATCTGCCAGCCGACCTGGCCCGGCAGATCTTCAGCCTTCATCAGTGCGGTCACCAGTGCCAAATCGCAGATGTTTTGCAACTCGGCGTAGACCGGATACTTGGCGGCCAAGGCGGTGAAGTTCTTGGTGAACCCGTCGGCAAATTGGGTGTTTAGTTCGTCCGACTTGCCGGTTCCGACGCGTTTGCCACGCTCGGCCAAGAGTTGGTTCTCGCTGAGAACCTTCACGCCCTGACCCTTGATCTCAAAGATGTCGCGCGATTCGGATGCTTGCAACGCTTCGTAGTTCAGAGAGAACCACCAACGCAGCACCGACATCGGCGGCACCTGGCCGTTCTTGTCCAATTGGATCGAATCCAGGTAGCTTGCCAGGCCCAACGTGCCCTCTTCCAGCCCCATTCCAATCAGCTTCATGCGATAGTCGGCTTCGACGAGCACATTCGCTACGCGAGTCCGCGGATCGACGCCGAAAACACGGATGTCTTGCGTGCCGGCCAATTCGCGGAGCTTGGCTACCCAACTGTCGCGCTGGCCAGGCTTGAGTGGCGAAGTCTGTGACGACAGGAATGCCTGCAGTTGATTCAAATTGTCCTGTCGAGGATCAATCGAACAGCCGAGAACCCCCGATTGCTCCGCGTTGTAACGCATCAAGACGATCAAGTCATCGAGTTGCAGGGTTGGACGACCATCGACCACGCTGACGACACGACCTTCGGCATCATCTCGCCATCCGGCGGCAGGGCCCGCGATCACGATCTCGCCCGTCTCCGGATAGGCCATCACATACTGGATCTTGGTCAAGCCAGCCAGCGATCGCATCGCGTCATCCGCGTTCTCTCCCATCGCTCGGCGCAAGACCAGTTCCCGCTCTAAACGGGTCAGCGAAACCTTGCGAAGTGTCGACTGCTTACGCACGTCGCGATTGTTCGAGGTCGCACGAGCAACGGAGCGAATGGTGCTGAGCTCCGTGGAAGCGACGGTACCGACCTTGTGCAGCAATCCAGTCGCATCGACATAGCAACCTGCTCGGAATTCTTCCACCGTGCCCACACCGCCGTCATCAACCCATCCCGGCTTCGGATTACCGGTCGTCTTCTTGATGAGGTCCATCAGTTCGGTGAAGTCGGCTTGGTTGGCTCCACCTTGCAGATTCGGCGGCCCGGCATACTGCGGGGCAATCTGATTGCCGAAGCCGCCCATCACGCCGCCGTTGTTGATGTCGCGGAGCGTCGAAGCGAAACCGCCGCGAGCACCACCTCGCAATTGGGCACCCGCGAGTCGCGCTAGTGCGAGATCGCGCATGTCGGGAGCCATCTGCTGCGCCATGGCTCGAGCCGCAGGAAATTCACCGGCTGCCAAATGGGCGGCAAACTGGTCCGCTGGCTTGCCCGCAGCCTGGTCGTCCACGTCCGCGGCCCGGACAGGTCCCAGTCCCAGAAAGAGCGATACGGCCAACAGTTGGAACAGCATCCAACGACGAATCAACATCTCCAAGCTCCCTATCTTACCTGGCTTAGCACATGCGTTTTCGGCCTTACAACCGAGTGGCTGTCGAGGCAATTTTCGAGGCAAGTTGTGCTCGATATTCTCTATAGACTGATTGAATACATCGCTCAGGTCAAGAAAAAAAGCGTCGTCGTAACGATTCTTCCGCCATCGACGGGCAGGCTCGTCTGGCAGACTCTGCGGGCAGGCTCTGCGGGCAGGCTCTGCGGGCAGGCTCTGCGGGCAGGCTGGTTGAACCGCAGGGCGCGGAGTCGTAGATGGCTGTTCCGGCGAACGGGAGCGTCGTTTGGCGGACGGGCCAAACGATCTACACCGGCAAGAATCGAGGCACCGGCAAGAATCGAAGCGCCGGTTCCGGAAGTGAAG
>JBJOLO010000064.1:0-11203 GCA_046045565.1 Planctomycetota bacterium
CGCCGCTCCCATCATAGTCATCCACTAGCATCCACGTCCAATCCACTCAACAACAATCGCAAGGAGCTGAATGCATAAAGGCTTTGAGATGGTGCCCGCGGCGATTGCGCATCATTTCGCGTGGTCGCCGGATTCACGCCGTCACGAGGGCGCTGGTCGGTCGATGCATTTTGTGGTGATTGCGATTGGCGAAACATGCGGTGTCGAAGATCACTTCCCCGATGTGTTGCGATGAGGCCATCGCAAGTGCCTGTGCAGAAAATCGAACGTGCCTTGGCCATGAATGGTGTGGGGCCCGTCGAAGAATTCCAGTTCTGCGCGGCTGGCAATGCCGAGCTGATCGTAATGCCGCCGAACCTTGCCAAATTCGCCCGCAACCCAATCGCTTGGCTGCCCGCCATCGCTATGCCCCGCCTCGACCATGAACGGGCGCGGGACCATCAGCATGGCCAGTTCCGCATAGCCGGCCACGTGCGCCATATTCCACTCCGGAATCTCATATTCGCTCGTGAACAGGTAACTGAACGGCTGGTCGTTACTGGCAATCGTGCGTGCCCAGTCAGTGAAATCACCCGAACAGATTGACAGGGAGTATCCATCGACGAGCGGCGGAACGCGCATCGCCGTTTTGCCGCCGTACGATAAACCATAAAAGGCGATGCGCTCCGCGTCGACGAACGGCTGCGTGGCCAACCATCGCAAGGTCTGCTCGTGCTGGGCGACGATGTAGCTGAAGAGCGACCGCTGGAGCGGATTCGACATGCGTTGCAGCGTTCGAAAGCGATCGCCGCCCCGATACGGATTCTGCGGCGCGTAGACGATAAAACCGCGCTGCACGAATTCCTCCGCAAACGCCTTGTAATATTTGAAGGCCTCGGGTTCACGCGACAGGGTGTCGATCGCTCTCGACTCCAGACCATGCTGACAAACCACGACCGGCCGTTTCTCGCCTGCTGCCAGATTTTTTGGCAGCAGCAAGATTCCGGACGCCGCGATTTCGTCGACCACATCGAGCAAGATTTCGTAGGTCGAGTACTGTGCGTTGTCGCGGAGCAGTCGCGAGCGGGCATGGAATTCACCCTGCGGCGTTGGCAGACAGCCGATCAATTCCTCGCGCACCCATTTCCGCAGTGAAGCGCGCGCGGGATCGCGCGGATCGACCGTCAATGCGTCGCGGTTCCAGCGTCTATCGCGTATCGCGGCGCTGCGATGCAGCAGTTGCTGAACGTGCTGTTGCAGTTCGTCCAGCTGCCGCTTCTGTCGCGATCGATCACGCAACAACCAGGCTGCGGGCTCTTGAGGTGCGGTGGGTTCCAGTTGCCAACTCTTCACTTGCTCAGCGGGCATAAGTTCGATGCCCAGTGCGGTGGCGAACTGTCGGATGGCCGCTTGGCTGCCTGCAGACCCATGTCCGGCCTTGCCACTCATGACCAGCGAGGCTTCCGCTTCCTTGTCCAGCGAGCGGTAAATTGCAGCCGCGGTCGCGAACTCGCGTTGCACAGAGTCCAACGGTGGGTTGGCAATCCGTCCGGGCGCGGCAACGTTTCGCCGACCGGCGCGCGCCGCTGGAGGCCCAACGATCTCGACACCGGCACTTGCCTCAATCACCAGCCGTCTCGGTGCGATCAGTCCGGCAAGTTCAGCATCGCCGAATTCGTTTAACAAGCCCCAAACGTTTCGATAGATCGGTTCCTGCCATACCGCTTCGCGCTCCTGAAAATATCCCGATACGAGCGTTGCTTTCAGACGCGGGTCGAGCGCGGCGGAATAGAGGGCGAGTAAGCCTCCTTCGGCGACACCTGCCACACCGATCGGAATCGGGGCATTCGTGCGATCGGATTTTTGCGCGTCGAAATACCGCTCGAGCAAATCAACCGCGGCCAGTACCTTTTGGACTTCGTAGCCGATCACATGGCGACCGACCTCGAACGCTTGTCGATAGAGGAACTCGCGATGCGGTTGGTTGGTGTATGCCACGTCGGGATGACCGGAGTGCTCGTCGCTGCGGCTGATCAAGGTCGGAATGACCACAAGGCAGCCTGATGCAGCCAATCGTCCGGCAAACATGGCTGACGGAGGCAACCCATTGTGGAAGTGAAGTCCGCAAAACAGTTCGGGAGACCAATCGGCGTCTGGTAACGCGACCACTCCGGCGCGGATCGTTTGGGGAACCAGCAAGAGGCCTTCGGCGGTGACACCCTCCAGGACGGGCCAGCGTACCTGATGCACGACGACCTGATCGTGTCGCGCGAGCACGGAGGATTCGTCAAGCGATGCGAGCAACTCGAATCGCTGCTCGCGGCCGGCCGTGACTCGGAGATCGATTGCACCGATCAACGCCTGAAACCGCTTGCGCTGCGCCGCGATGCTCGATTCATACGCTTCGATCGATGCAACATCGCGTGCCCACTTGCCGCGACGCTTCGTCGGAGATTCCGCCAGTTGTCGCAGGCAGTATCGATGCAATCCGTCAAGCATCTGTTCGTCGAGCGGCTGTTCGCTTTCGAGTGGTGCAGTCCCAGCCAGTCGCGATCGCGAAGTGTCCTCTTGCGCGATGACACGTGTGCCAAGCACGAGTAACACACTGACAAGAAACCACCGCATGCTAAATCAATTCCCGAATCGGTTCGCCGTCGGGGAGGATCGGCATGGGTCGTCCGGAGTGATCGGGAAAGGAGAGGTTCGGATCGATTCCCAAATGACGGTAGACGGTGGCCCAGAGATCGTTGGGGGATAGTGGCCGGTCTTGCGGATGTTCACCGAGTGCGTTGGTGGAGCCGATCACCTGGCCCATGCGGAGTCCGCCACCGGACACGAGCAGCGACATAGCAGCCGGCCAATGGTCGCGACCCGGCTGCATGATGCCGTTGCCGGTCCCTTTTTGGTAGTTGATTCGAGGTGTGTGTCCGAACTCGCCGGTCACCACGATCATAACTTTCCGATCCAGTCCGCGGGCGTAAATGTCTTCGATTAACGCCGAGACGGCTTGATCGAAAGGCGGAAATCGCCAGCGGGCGTCATGGAAGACGTGGCAGTTCACGGCATGGCAGTCCCAGTTGTAGACCGCGTCGGATGGTTGCGGGCCGCCCGGCGATTCCATGACGACATTGGCGAAACTGGTGCCGGCCTCAATCAGCCGCCGAGCGAGCAGCGCCTGCTGTCCATACGGATTGCGGCCGTATCGGTCTCGCAGCGCGGGATCCTCTTGGGAGATGTCGAACGCGCGGCGCGCCGCGTCGCTCGTGAGCAGCGAAAATGCCTTTTCATGGAACCGATCTTTGGCAACCAGCATCGGTTCCTTATCGAGCACTTTGCGCATGTGGTCGAAACGCTGCAACAATGTGCGACGATCGGTCAGTCGAGGACCGAGTTCAGGCACCACCGACAGATTCGGCACCGACCACTTGGGATCGCTGGGATCGCCGCCAACGAGAAACGGTTCGTACGAGGGGCCCAGGTAACCGGCGCCCTGTGAATACGAGTCGGCATTGGTGTCGGCACGCTGGCCGGACGTGAACGCAAGGACTTCGGGCCGCAAATGCTCGCGGATCTTTCCCACAATGCAGCCGACAGACGGCGCATCGTTCACGAATCCGACAGGTGACTTGGGAATGCGTCCAGTCAGCACGCGCTTGTGCGCGCCATCATGATCACCGAAGCCGTGGGAGAGCGAGCGCACCAGCGAGAAGCGATCGGCGATCTTTGCGTGCAGGGGCAGGAGCTCGCCCAGTTCGATGCCCGGTACGCACGACGATACCGCTCGAAAGTCCCCGCGATACTCGATCGGGGCTTCGGGCTTCATGTCGTACGTGTCCATGTGCGACAAGCCGCCGGTGAGCCAGACCAGGATCACGGCCGTGTCTTCGCGGTTGGTCGCCCTGGGCTCCGCTGCCGTTGCCCGCAATCGCATCACTTGCGACAGCCCGGCCGCCATGCAGGCGAGCGAACCCGCATGGAGAAAGCGGCGTCGAGAGCAAGGATGCAACACGGAACGCATGGACTGATTTTCCGATCTTCAGCTACCCGATCTGAATCTTCCCCGTCTTCTGATTGCTGGTCCGATCAGACGGTGACCGAATCATCGCGCATGCGTGGACTGAACGTCAATTCCACTGCGTCGATCCGCAGGGCGGCAAATCGCGGGTCGTTTGCTGAGAGCGAGAGCGGTGCGCCGCTGGTCTTTTCAACTGAAATCAAGACGCCGAGTCCATTGCCGATGGCGAAGTTGGCCCCCGGGGTTGTCGAACCGAGGAATCGTTCCAGTACGAACGATTCCACTTTGCCGAAGACCGGTTTGAATTCCGCGGAGCCCAGTTACAGTATCGACCGCGGATCTTTGTCGATGCTACCGAAGCGGAAGAGCACTAGGCGGCAAACGCAATGCGATAGGAAGTGTTTCTCGAATTCCTCTGCGTTCGAGGCGACACCCTCGGCGCGAATCGAAAGTTTGTATTGACCGCCACGAGCGCCGCGAATTTCCTGTGCGAGAAGGGCTCGCGTGCCCGGTGCGAGTTGACGCGCCCGGGCAGTATTGGCGAGCCCATAACCGAGCTGTGCTGAACCGCGCTGGCGCTGGACAACCAAACCTTCGGTCGATTCCGGTCCCGCGATCGGAAAGGCTCGCCAACCTTTGTCTCGCGTGGGAGGGGCAGGGGGGACGAGCGACAATTCGGTTTCGAACGCGGTATCGAACAAAAGCCGTGTATCGAACGGAGGCACGAGGGCGGGGTTGCCTTGCGACGGGCAAAGTGGGATCTGTGCCGGCGTCGCCGCAAGGAGTTCCTCCATCGGCTTGCCCTTCGTAATCGAGTGCGGTCGCTTGAAGCGGTCGTAAAAGACGCTATGGGGGTCGATTCCCAGCAGGTGAAAGAGCGTCGCGGTCAGGTCGCCGCCCGTGTATGGTTCACTTTGCGGGTACGCGCCTTGCCGATCGCTGGCTCCGAGCACTTGTCCACCACGAATCCCGGCGCCAGCCATCGCGAAACTAAAGACGTGTCCCCAGTGATCACGTCCGCCGTTCGCGTTGATTTTCGGGGTACGCCCGAATTCGCCGATGACCACGACCAGCGTTTCATCGAGCAATCCGCGCTCGGTTAGATCGTCCATGAGCGCAGCGAACGTAACATCGAATTGCGGACAGAGGTTGTCCTGCAAGCGATCGGCATTCAGTGCGTGCGTATCCCACATCGGATTATCGACCGCGTTATCGCCTGGATCGCGCGCCCAGTTCACGTGTACCAATCGCACACCCGCTTCGATCAATCGTCGCGCGAGCAGCGTTGATTGGCCCCAGGTGTAACGGCCGTAGCGATCGCGTGTTCGATCCGATTCGCGACTCAGATCAAATGCGGCACGTGCACCCTTGGAGGTGACGAGGTCGAATGCCTGTTGCGAGAGTTTGTCCCACGTTGCGACTGCTTCGCTACGCGCCGAGCGGTCGAAGCCGGACTTCAATTGACTGAGCAAATCGCGACGACGATCGACTCGGATTTCGCTTACATCGCCGCGCAAGCGTAAGCCGTCGATGTTGTAGTCGGGCAGGGCGGGATCGCCGACGAATCGCTCCGGCTCCCACAAACCGCCGAGGAACCCGGCAGTCTGCCCGGCCGGCGTGACGTTGTCGTTCAGGCGCATCATGTCGGGGATCCACACCGACGTCAGCGCCGGCAGGGTTTCGCTCGGCTTGAGCATCTTCACGACGGAGCCGAAGTAGGGCCAATCGTTCGGCTTGATCTGTCGTGCGCTGCCGGGACCGTACGGGTATCCGGTCAGCAACCAGTAGGCGCTGACGTCGTGGTTGTCGTCGCGTGTGACCATCGACCGCACGATCGCCAGTTTATCGGCATAGAACGAGGTCCGTGGCAGCAGTTCACAAATATGAATTCCAGGCACGTTCGTCGAGATCGGCTTGAACGGACCACGGATCTCAGCCGGCGCATCGGGCTTGGGGTCAAACGTCTCATGCTGAGGCGGACCGCCTTGCAACCACAGGAAAATGACATTCTTGGCTTTACCGAATGTCGAGCCGAGTTCGCCCGACAGTTTCGGCGCGGCGACCGGTGAAGCGACAGCCGATCGGGTACCGTGCAGCAAATGGGGTAGCGACAACCCGAGCGCGCTAAGTCCGCCGACTCGCAACCATTCACGCCGCCCGACGCGGTCAATGCTTCGACCTGGATCACACAGTGAGAACATGGGCACACCTACTGAGTCTCGGCCGCACTTCTGCCCGACAAACTATGGTAGCCGACAAACGGTGCGAAGTCGAAGCGAGACCGCGATGTCACTCGGCCGAAAGCGGATTCGAAATCCAGTCGATTCGCAGTTCGCGACCAAGAAAGGGCCACTCGTCGGCGCCGCTGGGACCATGACCGAGGGTCCAGGCTTGCGGCCACGTCAGGTCCTCGATGCCTTTACTGGAAGTGGAGTAGAGCGACTGCCAGGGGGCGCGATCGTTCGCGCGGAAAAGGATTCCGCCCGGTCCGAGTCCCGCGTGCAAAGCGATCTGGCCTTCGAATGCGCGATCGGGCGTCGGATCAAACGTGACGAGCGGACCGGTCCACACCTGCCAACCGAAGCCGGATTGCGGGATCAATCGCACGGTCCAACGGGCAGGCGAGCCTTCGATGCCGATCCAAACGGTCGCTAGACCTTCCATGCCGTCCCAGCCCCAGAGCAGGGTTTGCGGTTCTCCGCCCGTTGACGGCGGCCATGCTTTCGCCTGGATGCGCCAAGCGCTGATCTTTCCCGACGCGTGATGGGGGGCAAGTTGTGTTCCGAGGTTCGCAGGCGAAAGCGGTGTCCATCGGTCGGAGGACGGGAGCGAGCACGGCCACGCGAACGATTCGCGAATCGAACCCGTGATATCGATCGTGCGTGCGCGGAGTCCCTGCTCATCGATCGCCATCTGCACGGCGTGCAGGTACTCGCTGCGCAGCGGCATGAGCGCGAGCGGTCCGGATCCTTGCGTGCCTGCGCCGCCCGACAGGATTTGCGGGATGCCGTCGTGAATCTGCACATCGAACGCCAGGATGTGGCTACACAGGTACGCATGCACCCGGTGCTTTACCAGGACATCCCAAAACGGTTTGCGCTCGGCAGGACGGAAGCACCACTGGGGCGATTGAAAGTATCCGTTAACGGGGAAGACCGGATAATGACCGCAGACGAACTTGTAGCGGGCGTCGGCGTTGGCCGTCAGCACTTGATCGAGCCACGCGGGATCAATCGTCATCTTATTGCGATATGCACGAGTGCGATCCGGTTGGTGCGTGGAGACGTACAGCAGATCACCGCGACGAACAAAATAGGCGAGTCCGCGGAATTCATCGGGTCCGTTTTGGGGCAAGTCGGGATGAAACTCGCGAAAGACCTGTTCGCTGCCCAGGTCATAGGTGTTGTGGTTGCTGGTGGATTGGTAGAGCGGAATTCCGAGCGGCTTGAGCCAGGCCATTTCGGTGTTCCACCAGTAATCCCATTGCTGTCGCAATGCCGTGTAATCGTTGACGTAGCCTGTCACGGCGTCGCCGGGAAAAGCGATGAATTCGGGACGCGGTTGAATCCGCGCGACGACGCGATTGACCGCCGCGTGCGACGTCGCGTTCGGTGCGTTGGGGACACCCGAGCAGCAATCGGCGTAAAAAACAAAGTGGTGTCCTGTTCCGCCACGCGGCAGAAGAGCAGGGAACTCGCGAGGCTCCTCTGTAAACGCACTTGCGGTGCGCGTTGCAGTACCGGCCGCCGCCGCGACGCTCATCGCAGTGCCCGATACCAGAAAATGACGCCGTGATGATTCGAGGCTCATGAGTGGTTATTTCCGGCAGTCAGGGGGTGCAGCACCGCTTCGTACACGCGATGAACAAAGTGCGGCAGTGATAGCCGGACTATCACGATGTGCCATCGACACATTGAAAGCTGAACAGATCGGCGTTGTGTAGTTCGAACTGGAGTCGGACAGGTTGATCGAATTGCGAGAGGGGCTTTTCTGATTCGCCCCAGACCGCGATGTGATCGTTGCGATCGCCTTGGATCTTCCGACAGTCGGCAAGTCCGTAACGAGGGAGCGGTTTTCCTTGGCGATCGAGGATCGCGACACGAATTTCGCCGTTGGTTGCGGTGATCGCATTGAGTCGCAGTTGCGTGCCGCGAATTTCGAGCGGAGGTGTGGTGAACTGACCGCGGTCGTTGTGAGCGACAACCGAGACCAAACGGTCGGGTGATGCGACGGCCCGGCTGATGACGCGGCGATTCTTGGGGTCGGCAAGAAAATTCAATTCCACTTCCCGATGTTTGAGGCTGGAGCCGCTGAAGTAGAACGACCATTCGCTCCCGGTGCGAAGGCAGCCGCCGTTGCCCATATAGAGTGAACCCGAATCAAAACCGCCGTCGGCACCCAAACCGAGCAACGGCGTTTCGCGCTCGGGCCAAGTCCATGTTTCCAAGTCGCGACTGACGGCGAGACGGATTTCGAGTGTGTCTTGTTGATGGCGGAACAGGCTTGGGAACATCACATACAGATCGGTCTCACCGGGGTAGCGCATGCATGCCGGGTTGTAGA
Source organism: Planctomycetota bacterium (assembly GCA_046045565.1). Lineage (GTDB taxonomy): Bacteria > Planctomycetota > Planctomycetia > Pirellulales > Pirellulaceae > VGZA01. The sequence goes on from JBJOLO010000064.1 coordinate 8,558, forward strand.
GATCGGCTTCAGTGGGATCGGCGTCGTCGCTCTGCAGCACGCGCGCGAACGGCGAAAAGCCGGCGAATTGGGCGGCAGATGACCGACCAATCGCCCGTCCGCCTCGACCGGGCACACGACCGAAGATGGAATATTGCCGAGTTCGATCGTCCCAGAATCCTGAATACTGACTGTCGGCGAAGATGCGACAGATCGGTTGCGGATCGCGTTTCCAGTGCAGACCGTCGGGCGACGACATGCCGGCGACGAAATAGGGCAAGTCCGCAATGCCCTGGAATTGTCCCTGCGAGATGCACTTATAACGGGCATCGGGCGGTGCGGAGGGATCGATGAATACGCAGTTGCCATGCACTCGCGATCGATGCGTTCCTTCACCGATTTGGCGAAACAGAATGTTGTTCTGCGTGCTGCCCCGATAGGAATAAAGTCCAAGTTTCGGCTTAGTCCAATGAATCCCGTCGCGAGATTCCGCGTAACAAAACGAGGTATCATCCGCCGTCGGCCAGCCCTCAACGTCGTAGCACTCGTACCACATCCGATAGAGATCGCCGTCCTTCAAAATGCTGAACCAATTGATCGTAGCGCTCTCCCAGGGATGCTCGGATTCGATCAGACGCTCGCCGGTCTTCTTCGGCGGGTGCAGTTGCAGTCGCGTGCCGAGGGAATCGGCGACGAACTTGCGATCCACCAGCAGCGCCTTCCGAGAACCAAGCGGTATCGTCGTTTCCGGCGAAACGGGATCCGCTGCCAAGGCAAGTGCTATTCCGCCCGTGGCGCCGCGAATCATGCTGCTGCCGAAAAGGGTAGTGCCGATTGCCTGGATGCATTGACGTCGGTTCACATTCATCGGGTTTCTTCCCTAATTCGAGGCAGCTATGATGTCGCTGGCCGACAGTATCACGAACGAGGCGAAAAAAAGAAAGTCGAAGACATCGCGGCCTCGCGGTGGCTGAATACCGGTCGATGCGAGAGCCGATCGAGGGGCGTGAAGCACAGGAGCGCGACGAGATGCTGCTTGTCAGATCCAGCTTGCTGGACGATGCTCGACATGCTCAAAGCTGCAATCGCAAGCCGTGCCCGGCGGTCCGACGCGCTCATGCGCCGCGCACAACAAGTCACGCACTCGGCTTGCTCGCTAGCGCTGTGACGGTGATTTTCTTGGCTGGAGTCAGCAGTCTATCGAGCACCGCTGCGCATGCACAGTCGATGCCGGCAAAAGTGAGTTACGAGCGTCAGGTCGTGCCGATTCTGGCGCAGCATTGTTTTCCTTGCCACGGTCCCGATCGAGCCGCGCGACAAGCGGACCTGCGCCTCGATGTGCGAACGGCGGCGATCGAGCGACGGGAGAACGGCGCTGCGCTCGTGCCGGGTGATGCGAGCAGGAGTTTGATCTGGCAGCGCGTGGCGAGTGATGACGATGACAAGCGGATGCCGCCGCGGGAGTCCGGAAAGAAATTGAATGCCGAGCAGCGCGAGGTCTTGCGACGATGGATTGAAGAAGGCGGCGTCTATGAGCAGCATTGGGCTTTTCGTCCGCTGATCCGCCCGCCAGTTCCCGATCACCAGCAGCAAGCAAAGAATCCGATCGACGCGTTTATTGCTGCGGCGTTGGCGGAGCGGGGATGGACGTTTTCCAGCGAGGCCACCCCGGAGACATGGCTGCGCCGCGTGACATTGGATTTGACAGGGCTGCCGCCCACCCGAGAGGAATTGCTGAATCTGCGGCAGAAACTGGAGGAGCCTGGAGCCGATCGCGATGCAATCTACGAACGAATCGTCGATCGATTGCTGCAATCGCCTCGTTTCGGAGAGCACCTGGCTGTTGCCTGGCTCGATGCAGCACGGTTCGCTGACACCAACGGATACTTCAGTGACAAGCCGCGACAAATGTGGCTGTGGCGCGATTGGGTGATCGATGCGCTCAATGCAAATATGCCGTTCGATCAATTCACAATTGAGCAGCTCGCCGGTGACTTGCTGCCCTCCGCTACGCTGCGACAGAAGATCGCCACCGGCTTCAATCGCAATCATATGGCGAATAACGAGACCGGAAGTATCGATGAGGAATTCCGCGTCGAGTACGTCGTTGATCGTGTGCATACCACCATGACAACATGGATGGGACTTACAGCGGGATGCGCGCAGTGCCACGATCACAAGTACGATCCGATTTCGCAGCGAGAGTTCTATCAGCTATTCGCGTTCTTCAATCATGTTGCCGAGACCGGATTGATCACCAACGATGATCCGCCGCCGAAGATCGAGGTCGTAACGGAGGAACAAACATCGCGTCTCAAAGAACTGGCAGAGCAGGTGCGTCAAGCCGATGCAGCTTTTGCGCCACGCAAGGTGAAAATCGAGTCGGTACTCGCCGATTGGGAGTCGAACAGGCCGCTCGAGTCACTGGGATTATTACTGACGCCCGGCCAATCAGATGATGGCAAGCGAAGCGGCGAGCGGGCGATGGAGCAGGCCTCGAATCTGTTTTACGAACCGTTCAGCGGTCAACTGGCACCCTTAGCGACATCCAAAGGGACGACGCTGGTTTACGAGTCCGGAGTGTTGGGACCGTGTGCGCAGTTCGACGGTACACGGCATGTTGAGGCAACGGTGGCGGGATTTGATCCGGATGGACCCTGGACGATT
>JBJOLO010000116.1:0-7602 GCA_046045565.1 Planctomycetota bacterium
TCGATTTTGTGCGGCGGAAATGGCAGGCCGCGTTGGGCTCGTCGCTCGAGCCCCAATCGGACCGCAACCGGCAAGATCTCAACAGGTTGACTCCCAGCAGTCATCCAAAGCGCTGGCTGCGTTAGAGGCAGGTCCAGCCGCCATCAACCATGAGATTCACGCCGGTCACATACGCAGACGCGTCGGATGCAAGAAAGACGGCGGCACCTTTGATATCGTCGTTACCCAGCATGCGGCCTATGGGAACGCGCGATGTGTAGCGATCGACAAACGGCTGAGGCTGATTGTTCGCGTAGCCTCCTGGGCTGATGCAGTTCGCGCGGACACCCTGCTTGCCGTAGTAACACGCGAGATAGCGGGTAAAGTTGATCATGCCAGCCTTGACGAAATTGTACGTCGGCGGCTGCTTCATGTCGGTGTCGAGATACAAATTCGGGTCATTGGACACGACACCGTAAATGCTCGAGATGTTGATAATCGAGCCGCGACCTTGTTGCACCATGGGCGGAATAAACGCGCGGCAGATGTCGAACAAGCCTGCATAATCACCTTCGGCACTGCGTCTCGCATGTTCGGTGGTTTGCTCCTCGAAGCCGCCCCCGGCATGTCCGTCTCGCGCCAGAGCACTGTTCACAAGCACATCGATTTTCCCAAATCGCTTGAGGATCTCATCGTGCAGATTGCGAATCGACGCGGGATCGCAGATGTCGAGCTGCATTCCGTGCGCATCCCATCCGCGGCGACGCAATTCCGCGGCGAATTCCTGGTTCGACTCAAGCGACCTGGATGCGGTGATGACGGTTGCTCCGGCTTCCGCGAGTCCTTCCGAGAGACTGCTGCCGAATAGCGGTCCCGCTCCAGCCGTTACCAATGCGATGCGGCCGCGCAGCGAAAACTTGTCGAGTATGCTCATCGTCGTCGTCCTGCATGAGGGGCGGCGTGCCCGAGTGATAAAAAACGTTTCAATGCGGCTGCCATGATACGCCGTGATCGCGAGAAGGGGCAACCTGCGGAGCGGTTCCGCTGCGATCTTATCGCGGGACAGAGCCTGCGTGGCGGCGTGCGTTGACAGGATGTCGGACGTGGTTTCTTATGGAGGCGTGGTTTCTGAAGGCGATGCATGCCGCGAGCGACTATCAGGGCATGCGGCCGCATGATCGAATCATAAGGCACCGCTAACGGCGGTGCGATCGATTTCGAGTTGATGACGGCGCGACTCCATGAGACCCGTTTAGAATGACACCAGGTTGAATGGGATTGGATACAAGGCTCATGCCGCAGACCCGCCGTTTGCTACTGATGCTCTTTCCTCTGCTGGCGGCAGCGGCACCCATGTCATTCGGGGCCGAGTCCTCTCCGTTTGATACCGCGGTCTTGCCGATTCTGAAGCGGCATTGTGTGCGGTGCCACGGAACCGAGTCGCATCGGGCCGAACTGGACTTATCGAATGAGTCGGGGTTGCGGAAAGGAAGCGAATCCGGGCCGGTCCTCGACCGGGAGTTTCCGGAACGGAGCTTGATGCTGAAACTGTTGGCGTCCGGCGAGATGCCTCCCGAGGGAGAACCTCGGCCGACGGCGGAAGAGGTCGCAACGATTCGACGTTGGGTGATCGAAGGCGGAGCGGCCGGTAAGATCGACTCGGCGCAATCGCTCACGCAACTCGATATCCTGCCGATCCTCACGCTGCGCTGTGCGACGTGTCATGGCCGGCAAAAGCAGGAAGGTGGTCTGGATGTCCGCACTCGCGCCGCGTTGCTTCGAGGCGGCAAGTCAGGGCCAGCGATGGTGTTGGGGGATCCCGATGCGAGTCGCTTGGTGCAGCGGATCGCAGCGGGCGAGATGCCGCCGAAAAAACAGTTGGCGGCAGTCAGCGTGAAACCGGTGGAGGATCTAGAACTGAAGAAGATCCGTGCCTGGATTGCGGCGGGCGCACCGGAAGCCGAAGCCAAGGCCGATGTTGCCGATGGGTCGCCCGATAGTATGGTGTCGGACTCCGACCGTAATTTCTGGGCATTCAAGCCCCCGCAACGGCAACCGGTTCCCGCTCCATCCGCAAACCAGTCTCGCAATCCGGTTGATCAGTTCATTCTCAAGAAGCTCCAAGAACACCGCTTGGACTTTTCCCCACGTGCGGATCGGCGAACCTTGATGCGCCGCATCGCTTTTGATTTAACCGGCTTGCCGCCGAGCGATGAGCAACTCGAGCGTTTTGCCGAATCCGGCGACGGATCTTCGAGTGGCGTATCCGCTGTCGAACTGGAAACGTTTATCGATGCGTTGCTTGCCTCACCGGCTTACGGCGAACGTTGGGCCCAGTATTGGTTGGACTTGGCAGGCTACTCGGACTCGGAAGGCGTGCAAGATAGCGATTTGATTCGACCTCACGCCTACCGATACCGCGACTATGTCATTCAATCGTGGAATCGTGACAAACCCTACGATCGCTTTGTCCACGAACAACTGGCAGGCGATGAGTTGGCCGATTACGAATCGGCGCAGGAGATCACTCCGGAGATCTATGACAATCTTGTAGCGACGGGGTTTCTGAGGATGTCTCCGGATGGAACGTTCGCCGGAATCACCGGCTTCGTGCCGAACCGCCTGGATGTCATCGATGACCAAATGAAAACCGTCGGAGCGGCGTTTCTCGGATTGACCGTCGGTTGTGCACGCTGCCATTCGCACAAGTTTGATCCGATTCCCCAGCGAGACTATTACCGGCTCACGGCCATTTTCAAAGGTGCACTCGATGAGCATGATTGGCTGAAACCGACGCGGCAGGGAAGCCCGCCCGGCGTCGAGGATCGGTATCTGCCGTTTGTCACCACGGCCGAGCGGGTCGTTTGGGAACAGCACGAGAAGTCGATCCAGCAACAACTGGAGCCGCTCAAAAAACAACTTGACGACGTCAAAGACGACGCAGAAAAGAAGAAGCCGATCGAGGAGCAGATCAAGAAGCTGGAACAGCAGCGAAAGCCACAGCCGCTGATCCGCGCTTTGTGGGATCGCGGTGAGCCGTCGCCGACGTTCCTGCTGTCCCGCGGCGATTATTTGCGACCGAACCGATTGGTCGGGCCGGGATTGCTCGCCGTGCTGACCGACGGTCGAACTCCGTTTGTCGCGACGCCGCCCTGGCCCGGCGCAAAGAAGACGGGAATGCGATTGGCCTTTGCCCGCTGGCTGACTTCGCCGAACCAACCGTTGACGGCGCGAGTGATCGTGAATCGGATTTGGAAGCATCATTTCGGTGAGGGGATCGTCAGTTCGATTGACAATTTCGGGCGCGTGGGTGCGCCTCCGTCCCATCCCGAACTGTTGGACTGGTTAGCGAGCGAATTCGTGCGTCACGAGTGGTCGCTGAAATGGTTGCATCGCCTGCTGTTGACGTCGGCGACATACCAGCAGCAGTCGCAGGTAACCGAGGAGCTTGCTGCGATCGATCCAGACAATCGTCTCTGGAGCCGCATGCCGTTGCGCCGACTCGATGCAGAGTCGCTGCGCGACACGTTGTACGAGGTATCCGGCAAGCTGAATCGGCGGCAATTCGGGCCCGGTGATCCGGTAGAAGCCCGGGCGGATGGACTGGTCACTGCCGCTGGCGGTATCGCAGGCTCGCGCCGGAGCATCTACATGCTTCAGCGGCGTTCGCAGCCGTTGACGATCTTGGCCGATTTCGACCGGCCGGCGATGAGTCCCAATTGTGTGGCTCGCGTTGAGTCGACCGTTGCGCCGCAGGCGCTGCACTTGCTGAACAGTCGCATGGTTTACGAACTCAGCCGATCCCTGGCCGAGCGTGTGCTGCAGTCTGCCGGGAATGAACGACCGATGCAAATTGCATGGGTTCATCGACTGGTGCTGGGCCGCGCGCCCGACGAAGCGGAATTGCGGGAGGGACTGGCAGGTTTAGCGCAACTTGAATCGCTGTGGCGCGAGAGTCTCGGCGGCGACAACGGGCAGCAGTCGAGCGACGCGGCACGACGTGCGCTGGACAGCTACTGTCATGCGATGCTGAATTCGGCGGCGTTGATTTTTGTGGAGTGATCGTGGAGTGATGCGGAGCGGGCGATGAGCATTCTTCAGCGAAGAGATTTTTTTCAGCGCGTGGCCGGGGGACTGTGCGGCGCGGCACTGGCGCATCTGGGCGTGTGCGACGGATTCGCGGAGACGCCTGAGCCGGATCGCGGAAATTCGAGTCCGGCGTTGCCTGTGCGTTACGACCTCACGGCTAAAACCCCGCCGCATTTCGGACGGGCGCGGTCGGTCATTCATCTGTTTATGAATGGCGGGCCGAGTCAGATGGATTTGTTTGATCCCAAGGAGGCACTCGAAAAGCACCACGGCGAGCCGCATTTCGACAAGATCGCGGGCGAGGTGGAATTTCCGATGGCGGCGGGCGCGTTGATGCGAAGCATGTTCAAGTTCGCTCAGCATGGTCAGTCGGGGATGTGGGTTTCGTCGGCCATGCCGCACCTTGCGAGGCAGGTTGATGAGATCGCCATGCTGCGAGGCATGTATACGACCAATCTCACTCATGAGCCGGCAATTTTCAAAGTGCATAGCGGGCAGGAGGTCACCGGCCACCCGTCGATCGGCTCGTGGGTCACGTACGGTCTCGGAACCGAGAATCAGAATCTGCCAGCCTACATCGTGCTGGATGATCCCAAGGGTCTGCCGATCAACAAGACGCAGAGTTGGTCGAGCGGCTACTTGCCGCCGCTGTATCAGGGCACTCGCTTTCGATCCACCGGTTCGCCGGTGCTGAATCTGAAGCCCGACTACGAAGAACCGGCGGCAATCACGGCGCACGAGCGAGCGATCCTGCGTCGGATCGATCGCCATCATTTGGAAAAAAATCCGCGCAACCCGCAGCTCGAGGCGCGAATCGAGAGCTACGAATTGGCGGCGAGAATGCAATTGGCGGCGTCGGACGCGGTGGAACTATCGGGTGAAACCGCGTCGACGTTGGAAATGTACGGGATCGGCAAGGAGCCTACCGATTCGTACGGACGTCGCTGTCTGTTCGCGAGACGCTTGGTGGAGCGGGGCGTGCGATTCGTGCAACTGTTTATCGATGGCCAAATCTGGGACAACCACACCGGGTTGGCCGATGGCCTGAAGTCGGCCTGCGATCGCACCGATCTGCCGATCGCCGGACTGTTGGCCGATCTGAAGCAGCGCGGATTGCTGGAATCAACCTTGGTGGTCTGGGGCGGTGAGTTTGGCCGATTACCAATCGCCCAATTGCCAGACGACAAAGATGAGAAGAAAGCAGGCCGCGATCACAACAAGAATGCGATGGTCAGCTGGATGGCGGGCGGTGGTGTGAAGGGCGGAGTGACGTACGGCGTCACCGACGAGTTCGGATTCGCGGCGGTTGCCGATCGAGTCAGTGTTCCGGATTGGCATGCCACGCTGCTGCATTTGCTGGGACTCGAGCATGAAAACCTCTTTTTCCTTCGGAACGGACTGAAGAATCGGCTGACCGGCGTCAACGAGGCACGGGTTGTCTCCGAGGTTCTTGCCTAATCCGTTTCTCTTGTACGCGCGGCAAACTTTACCGTTCTTCGATCGCGCGTCGCATTCGGGATGCGAACGAGTTACAGTGGTCATTCCTCCGGGAAGTAAAACCGGGAACGAGTACAGCGAAGCGAAATCGATTGGCAAAGCGAGCGTTCAGCGGAGAGGCACCAGTCATGGCGAAGTCGGCGGAATTCGAAGCACCTTATCCCGGCTCAAAAGCGATGCCGCGTTGGACCACGGGCGAGTTAATCGATGCCCCGATTTTCACGTGGCGCAACGCGTTGGCGATGTTGGGCCCCGGATTGGTGATGGGTGCGTCGGCGATCGGCGGCGGCGAGTGGCTTTCGGGGCCCGCGGTGACGGCCCGTTACGGTGCAGGCCTGCTGTGGGTCGCGACTGTCAGCATCGTCGCACAGGTGCTGTACAACATCGAAATCAGCCGCTACACGTTGTACTCGGGCGAGCCCATTTTTAATGGCAAGTTCCGCATCCTGCCCGGACCGTCGTTTTGGCTGGTGGTCTACCTGCTGCTCGATTGGGGTTCGCTCTTTCCTTACCTCGCAGTAAACGCATCGATTGCTCTGAATTCGATGCTGATTGCCGGATTCAATCCCAAAGAGGTTGTCGCTCACGGTTGGATTCACAAGATTGCGTCCACGTTGATTTACACGGCATCCATTATTCCGTTGGTGCTCGGCGGGAAAGTTTACAACTCGCTTCGCTGGGTCATGTCGTTCAAGTTGATCGTCGTGCTGGGCTTCCTGTTGATTGCCGGAATGTTCTTTTCACGTCCGGCGACATGGTGGGAAATCACGTCCGGCTTTTTCAAATTCGGAACCGTGCCGGTCGAACTGGCCGAGGACTTGAATGGCAACGGCCAGTTGGATCCGGGCGAAGACTTCGATCGCGACGGGCACCTCGATGTGGTCGAACCACGCACGATGGAGAAGGGAAAGCAGGTTTCCTTTGAGGATCTGGATGGAGACGGGAAATGGGACGGCGCGAACGTTACGAACTTTTTTGGTTGGGTGATGCGCAAAGGGTCGTTGCCGCCGATTGATTATTCGTTGATTGCCATGATTGCGGCTTTGGCAGCCGTGGCAGGAAATGGGGGGTTAACGAACACGCCCATCAGCAACTTCACACGCGATCAGGGCTGGGGGATGGGACACCATGTGGGAGCCATTCCGAGTCTTGTAGGCGGTCACGGTATCGAGTTGTCGCATTCGGGATGCGTGTTCGACGTGAACGAGCAGAGTTTGCCGCGATGGAAACGCTGGTATCGCCACGTTGCACGCGATCAGGTTTGCGTGTGGATGGTGGCCTGTCTGGTGGGCGTAGGCCTTCCCAGCATTTTGTCGGTGGAATTTTTGCCGAGGGGTACGCAGGGAGACGACTGGACCGTTTCCGCGATGACGTCGAAAGGCGTGGCGGAGCGGGTGAGTGAACCGGTCGAGGGCGTGTTAGCGGCAACGCCGATGGTGAAGCCGTGGTTCTCCGGGCCGACTCTGGGCGCATGGTTCGGCAAGATCACCTTGTTTTGCGGCTTCCTCGTTTTGCTGACCAGCATGATCTCGACCATGGACGGATTCGTTCGTCGTTGGGTCGATGTGATTTGGTCGTCCAGTTCTCGATTGAGGCATCTGGAAACCAGCGCGATCCGGTACGTTTATTTTTTCGTACTGGTGGGGTACTGCATTTTCGGGTACGTCATCATGTGGCTGATCCCGGAACCGCTGTTCGTGTTCAAGGTGGCGACGACCGGATACAACTTTGCATTCGCCTTCAGTTGCCTGCACACGATCGTGGTAAATCGGGTTCTGCTACCCAAGCCGCTACAACCAAACATTTGGGTGCAAGTAGGACTGGTGTTGAGCAGCCTATACTTCGTCTTCCTCGGAACGATGGGCATGCTGAAGCTGTTCAACGTCGTCTGATGGCACGGTTCCTTCGAGGCAGGGAGCCCGATGGTGACACGTTTGCGGAAGAAGCAGTTTGCGCCGGTCATGCTGGCCGCTCAGGCCGACTTAGTCGAAAGGGTGCGTGCAATACGAGAACCGATTTTCGGTTTCTCCATGCTGG
>JBJOLO010000268.1:0-4607 GCA_046045565.1 Planctomycetota bacterium
GTGGAGTCGGGTCGGCTTGCAAGAAGTCCGGCAGTTCACGTGGTACAACCCGCCGGCAACGATACCATCGCGACTCCGCTAGCGCGTGGCGAGAGTCGTGCGCGCGACGTCCAGTGCACCACCTCGATCAGCGGACTTCAGGTTGCCAACGTGATCGATGGCGACGAGTTGCTTGCGGCGAGCCGCGCGTCCGGAGGCACGGGGCATGTGATTACCGACGAAGACGCTTGGCGATTGCAGGCCGAACTTGCGAGGTCGGAGGGCATCTTTTGCGAACCGGCCGCAGCGGTGTCGGTAGCGGGTGCCGTCGCGGCCAAAAAGGCGGGCCTGATCTCTGCTAAGGACCGCGTGGTCTGCATGATCACCGGCTCGGGATTCAAAGACAGCAAGGCGGCGGTGCGGATGCTGGGTGATGATCAGGTGCCGTTGATTGATGAGGCGGCCCTGGCGGCCGAATTGGGCGTGGCGAACTGATACGGTGCGTGTTTGCCGCGGAATGCGTTTCGGAGATGGAGTCGTTGACGGCCTGAAAACAAAAAACCTCCGCCAACTTTGAGGGCTGGCGGAGGTCTCTTCGGAATCGCTCAGTCAGGGAATCGATTACTTCGATTTGAAGTCCAGGTACCACCATCCGTCATCCCACTCGAGCATCACTTTACGCCAGCCGAGCGGAACTTGCGGATAGGGATAGAAAGGTCCGATGTACGGCCAAGCGGAAGGCGAGTACTGCTTGGGGTAGGTCACAGCGGCATAGTTCGGGTACGACGCATAGCTCGGCCATGCGTAACCCGGCATCGACGGGTGGTCGAGGCGAGCCGGGGCGATCCCGCCGGCTGCACCAGCGTTCATCGGGACCGGTGCGGGGGCTTCCTGCACCGTCGCGGCGGCGTGAGCCAATCGCGTCTGGCCGATCGCCAGCGGAACCTGCGGAGCAGCAGCTCGCAACGGTTGCGGCGAAGCAATCGGTTGCTCGACGTTCGAGGCAGCCATCAGGGATTCGACCTGAGCAGCCTGCGGGCGGCGAATTGCATTCATCTGAACTCCGGCGCCGATCGGCTTCACTGCCGGCGTGGGCTCCGACTTCGCAACCTGTTCGACTTTCAAGCCGTTGACGACTTGCACGACACCGGGAACTCGGCGAACCGTTTCCAAAACCAGCGTGCGCTGTTCCGGGCTGGCAACGGTACCGTTCATCCATACCGTGCCCGCATCGCATTGGATGTCCAAGTTGAACGATCGCAACTTGCCGGCTTTCTTGGCTTCCTGCAAGCGGCCTGCGATGGTTTGTACCAACGCTTCGCAGTCGGTGGCAGCCTGAGCCGGTTTCTCGTGAGCAGCCACTTCAACAATCTTTGTGCCGCTCTTCGGTGCGCTGCCCGTCAAGCGAACCATATTTGATTTCAGCGTATTCACCAGTCCGCCCTCGCTCGCCTTCGTGCGAGTCGAAGTGGTCTTCGATGCGGACTTCGCAGGAGCAGCAACCGTCATATCGTCGACGACTTGCGTCACTCCCGAAACACGACGGGCAATGTTCAGTGCCAAGGCGTGTTGCTCTTCGCTCGCAACTTTACCCTGCATCCAGACGGTGCCCTCTTCAACATCCAGATTGATGTCGAAGCCTTTGAGTTTGCCTGAATTCTTGTTTTCCTGCAGCTTTTGCAGAATGCTCTGAGCGATGGCTTGATCATCAGCCATGGCCCACGTCGGCGACAGCGTCGCAAGGCTGACGAGCGCCACTCCTAAAAGACGTCGCATGGGTCCCCTCCTGAGATAAATTCCTGAGTCAATACGCGATGCCGTGGCCCCGTTATCGGATCCGCTCTGGGGAAACGCGACGAACGACAACTGCATCGCCAATCAAAGTAATAAGTCGATTCCATGACGAAGCGCGGTAGCTTCGCCATCGGTGATTCACTGTCGAGTTCCCGGCGGGAGGTGATGCGAAGGACTGATCGACTTGCGACCTGTCACCTCGCCGATGCCACTCTCCGATAGCTCGGGGTCCAGTGATCTACCCGATATTACTTGTCGGTTTGCATTGGTACCGAAGGGTAGGATTTTTTCGTCTTTGCCGATCTTCGCGACATCGGCGGCAAACCGTTATGCAGAAAGAATTTAAAAGAGACCAGACCCTGGTGTTTGAAAAAAAGTGCTCGATGGCGCTCAAGTCCGAATGTTAAAGCAGGTAAGGATCCTAAAGTCTAACGGCCTGCGTCGGACTGAAATCCAAAATCGATCCGATGGCCATGATTGAGAGCGTCGCACCATGAGCCAGCCAATGTTCGCTGCCCATGCTAATGGACAACGCGGCCATCGAGCCGACGAGCACTAGCAGAACCAGCATGGCACCATTTGCTACCGATCGCAGCGTGCCTTGAGGCCAGAAGCGAGCTAGCATCACGCTCATCATCCCCAGCATCGGGACGATCAATCGAGCCAACGTTTCGGCAGCATTCGCGTCCATGCATCACTCCTTGATGACTAACGACTTGTTTCGTAATCCATTCCGAGAAACTGGAAGCTTTTCTGTGGCAGTGGTGCGATTGGCAAACCGCTGCGTCCCGCGCGATTCGGGGACGGGGCACAACCTTGTGACAAACCGACACCGAAACGATCGAGCGAGCAAACCAGCAATGCGATTTTCATGCCAATCCGTTTTTTGGCTCAAGTCACCGGATTCGGCGGACGACACTTGCCATTTTGGCGACGCGGTTTGCAAATCTTACAACGAGTCGCCTGCCACAATCGGAGACTTCACGCCCCGGGTTTGCTTGCAGACTCGATGCACCACGTTCCTGCGCTGGCCTCAACTTATTTCCGATACGGGCAAGACCTGGCATTCGTGCTCGATTGTCGAGAGATATCCGTTCTCCAGAGCGTCCTGTTCTCCAACAGTCCTCTTTTTCAGCCAGTCTTCTTGTCCAGATATTCCTCTAGTGCCGACGTGGTCATCGAAGCAGGTCTCCAGGTTCCGGCCCGGTTGATTTCGAATGGAGCGCTACCATCCGGTCGACATGATCGGGCAATCTGGAACGCGCTGCATAGATGGAGCGTCTGGGCGAGAAACCTCGACTCGGGAAACTGATCAAGCTGAAACAAATGGGCAAAGGCTGCCGATACATGATAGCACGGCAGGGAGGTGGTCGACCGAGTCACGGCGCAGGGATGCGTTGGTAACGATCAGGGTTCGTTGCGCAAGTTGAAGTCTGGCGATGATCACAACTGCACCGCACTACTTATTGTTCTCGGAAGCCCGGACGGGCGTGCATTCGCGCGTGGCTGATTCGCCGGGCGAGTGGCGATTCGTTTTGGAATCGGCCGATGGCGAGACGCTATTGGACGTCCAGGACGAGGAGACCGAGGACCGGGATCGACTGGAACTGTTGGCAGTGGTCCGCGGACTCGAGGCGATCGATCATCCATCGCGCGTGACGTTGATTTCGAACAGTCGTTATGTCAGCAACGGGTTGCGGCGCGGATTGCCGGAATGGCGCGACAACGGATGGGTATGGGAGCGGTTTGGCGAACTGGTCCCCGTCACCAACAGCGATTTATGGCAACGCGTGGACCACGCATTGAAATTTCATCGTGTGCATTGCCGGACATGGCGATTTGACGAGGCCCATCGCGAAGTGGAGCACAGCCCGCATGTGTCGACGCGCCATCGGATGCACCGGAGAAGAACGAGCCCCATGCGGACCGACTCGATGGCGTCAAACCGGGCGGTTCACGGCTGGGAGTTGTGGCGACGGGCGAATTGGTGGCCTGCGCGTCTGCGTCGTCTCCTGCAAGCGTTCTGCTTGCGACTCCGCTTGTGGTGGTCAGCCACCTTGCTGACCGGCACCGGGGTCTGATTTGGCATGGAATGCATGCTCGGGTAACCGACCTTATTTTCACGGACTGGAAAGAATTGGGAGTACATCAACGTGCGGACATCCATGACATTGGGTAATATGGGAGCTTTGGTCGAAGGGAACCTGTCGAATCCATTCGAGATCCTTGGACCCCACGAAGTTGAGCATCAAGGTCGGAAGGCATTGGCGATTCGAGCCTACCTGCCCGGAACGAAGCAGGTTTGGGTGTTGGATCAATCACATGGTGTGAGTCGTCCGATGCGGCGGATCCATCCGGCCGGAGTTTACGAGGCCATTTGTCCGATGTCGGGCGGCGATGCGGGAGGCTATCAATTGCGCGTCGCCAACGAACGCGGCCAGATCATGACTATGCAAGATCCCTACGCCTTTCCCACCTACTTCACCGATTTCGATTTGTACTTGCTCGGTGAGGGCACACACTACCAATCGTACGATCGCCTGGGAGCTCAACTCCGTACGGTGAACGGCGTGACCGGCGTGAATTTCGCCGTGTGGGCACCGAACGCGGGCAGTGTCAGCGTCGTGGGTGATTTCAATCAATGGGACGGTCGCCAGCACATGATGCGAAAGCATGTGCCAAGCGGCATCTGGGAACTGTTTGTGCCGGGCTTGCAGGCGGGCATGCCTTACAAATTCCGCGTGCGCACCCGTTGGGGAGAATCGATCGACAAGAGTGACCCGTACGGCTTCGCGGCCGAGTTGCCCCCCTGCACCGCTTCGATCGTTGCCGAC
>JBJOLO010000300.1:0-3766 GCA_046045565.1 Planctomycetota bacterium
GCCGGACGGAGTCGCGCCGGTGGTCTCACCCGGCGGCTGACTCTGGATCTGGCTCAACGCAGGATCGACGGTGAAGCCGCCCAGGATCGCCGGATCGCCGAGGTGCGACAAGTTAATCCGCTGCTCGAGCGACTCCATATGCAAGCGGCGCGATCCGCGCGACGATGCCGCGGCGAGGAACCGTTTACGACTTCGTGCACCAACCGCACGCGATCGGCGAGTCTCCGACTGCCCGGCAGACGTGGTACTAAAAAGTCTGTGAGCCAATGCGGAATGCGTCGGATATTTCTTCATGAGTCCCCTTCGGAAATGCCCCGGTCGCCGATTCGCGGGAGTGGATCGGGAATAGCGGAAACCCGCAGGCTGTTTCGACCAAACAAGAAGCCAGCAATCTGCCTTGTTGCTTAACGGTTAGGCAACAACGAATGGTGCGGGCTTATTGTGATCATTCAACAGCGACCTCACACTTACCCGAAGGATTTAGAATGCCACCCCTTGGAAAAAGGGTGTGCTTTTCTGACACATTGCCTGTCAGAATGAAATGCAGCAAAGAATCCTCTGCCCGGCCGAATCGCGTGCGTTTCGCATTCGCCATCGAACCCCCGATCCGACGAATCGCCGTTCCCGAACTTCAACGCTCGAGAGTCAATTCGCTGCGTTACCGGTCCAACGTTCGCCAGCTAGGCATCGGGCATTCGAGCGCAGCACACAAGGCACATGTCGTCATGCTGCGGATGCCCAGCGAGATTAGTGCGAACGTCGTCGACGATCTTCGCTCCGACCTGGGAGGGCGTGCCGGGGAAGTTTTTGAGAATCTGCCTTAATCGCTCGATGCCGTACTCGTCGCCAGCCGGATTCGTCGACTCGTTAATACCGTCCGTGTACATGATGAACAGATCGCCGCTCCCGATCGTCGTGCGATACTGCTCGTATTCGGTGTCTTCCATAAGACCGAGCGGCAGCCCCGAAACATCCTCACCCGGTTCCTCAATGTCGCCGTTGGCTCGACGCACAATGGGTGCCATATGACCGGCATTGACGATCGTGGCCTCGTGCGTTTTCGGATCGAGCACCACCAGGATCATGGTGACAAAACGATCGACCGTGATGCCGCTCATGCGATTGTTCAGTGCGGTGACTGCTGTGCCCGGTTCCGGGTGCGCGACAAGACAGAAGCGTGTTTCAGCGGACAACTTCGCCATCATCAACGCGGCAGCGACTCCGTGTCCGACGACATCCGCCACGATCATTGCCACGCGTCCGTCCGGGAGCGTAATGTAATCGAAGTAGTCGCCGCCCACTTCGTTTGCCGGCTGGTAGTAATGAAAGAAGGAATAACCGGCCACGTCGGCGGGACGTTCGGGCAGAAAACCTTTCTGCACGTCATGAGCCAACTGAAGGTCGCGCTCGATCGCTTTCTGGCGAACGAAGTTCTCATGCAACTGTGCATTGTTGATCGCAATCGCGGCCTGCGCAGCAATGCCGACGAGCAGCTCCAGGTCTTCTTTCTGGAATCGATGGCGTTGATCGAGCGTATCGATCTGCAAGGCACCGAAAGCTTTGCCGTCGGTATCCACCAGCGGTGCGCACATCATCGAACGAATGCGAAATTCGGCGATGCTTTGGCTCAACGAGAACTGTGCGTCGCTCGAAGCGTCAGCCGACAAGATGGCTTCCCGTGCGTCGATTACCTTATTGATAATCGTGCGGCTGATCCGCATGTTCTCATCTTTGCCGGGACGACGAACCTTCGTCCATCGTGGAATCAGCGTGCCTTGCTCGGTTCGCAGCACGATGAAGCCGCGGTCCGCCTGGACGAAAATTTTGAAGAGACTGTTGAGAATCTGCGAGAGCACCTCGTCCAACGAAAGGGCTTTACCCAGACTCTGGGAAATTTCCATGAAGGCCGACAACCGCATCTCCGGACTTGCCGATACCTGCAACGGAAGCCGACCGGCGGTGACTTCCACTTTCGACATCACCGTTGACTGGCCTTCACCCTGGTCATCCACGAGCATCGGCACTTCGAACGGGGATTCCTCGGTGGTCGGCGCCACACCGAAAGCGCCAGATTGGCTCGACTTGGGTGCATCGAGCTCAAACGCGAACTCTACATCACAAATGCGGATCACGTCCCCGTGCGCGAGTCGCTGCCGCTGCGTGATGGAGGTACCGTTGAGTTGCGTACCGTTGCGGCTGTTCATGTCCTCGACGAAGTGCTGCCCGCCCTCGGTGGTGATCTTCGCGTGGTAGCGACTTACCGCACCCACTTCCGGGATGCAGATTTGGCAATCGGGGTGACGCCCCAGCACGGAGTTCGCCACAATCGGATACTTTTTGCCTGCGTTCGGACCGTTCTTCGCGACGAGAAATGCCATGGTCGTTAAGCCTCTATGCCTTCGGTCTTACGAGGGGGAACCAACAGGCTACCATTCCCTTGTCGCCCATAGCAGGGGATGCCTCCCGATGTAGCGATCCGATTCGCCGTATCGAGGAACCGGCAAGCAACCGCCCGCGTTCCATTGCCCGTACCGTTTCCCACACGACTTACCGCAAAATCCTTGCAGAATTCTAGTCCGCCCCCCCAAAAGCCGTCAATCATTGCGGCCTTGACCCCGACTCGGAATCATCATACCGTACTACAGCTATCCTGGCCCTTGGTGTAACGGTAGCACGACTGACTCTGGATCAGTTAGTCTAGGTTCAAATCCTAGAGGGCCAGCTTAAGCACTACCTCTTTTCTGCCAATCTCTCGGGCACCGCTCTTCATTCCATCGGCTTCGCGCATCGCTCGTTGATGCTCGGTATGGCGGCAGGCACAACCAAGCTTGCCTCGTGGTTCTGTCATGCACTCACAATCCAGCCTCGCCGGGCGAGGTCGACCTTTGCATGGACGTCTGCCGTTTTACGCTGCACGTTCTCGGCCCCATGCGCGTCGTCGGAATTTGGCGGAACGCGGGGGTGAAACCGCCGTATTGGGTCTTCGTCCATACGCCTCCTGCCGCCGCGATGGGATGCGTTGGAACCGTTGATCGCTGAGCGGATCGGTTGCGAGCCATGTTGGGTTTGGGACGGACGCCACACAGTCGGGACGCCACACAGGCGTTTCTTGGTTGACGGCTTGGTGTTACGTCGCGAGAATGTCCGATCAGTGGTTCGATCAGGAACGGGGAGCCGGTTATGATGCAGCGAGCGAAGCAGACGTGGCGGAAAATCGATCGAGTTCTTTCTTGCCCCCCGGCGCATGTTCATCGCGGCAGGCCACTCGCTACTCCCCGCGTCTTGGCCGTGACACGCATCGCTGCTCTGCTTCTGGCGGTGTTGGCCACCGCGGATTCCTCTGGAGCCGACTTGCCCGCGACCGTGGATTACAACCGGGTGATCCGGCCGATCCTGTCGCAGCACTGCTTTAAATGCCATGGGCCGGATGCTGCCGAACGGAAGAGCGGACTGCGATTGGACCAGGCCGAGGGCGCCACCCGCGCCGCGGAAAGTGGCGGCGTCGCGATCGTGCCGGGCAATCCCGGCAAGAGCGAACTCCTGCGGCGAATCGAATCGACCGATCCGGCTGAGCAAATGCCGCCGGCCGATACCGGCAAGAAACTCACCGACGATGAGAAACGTTTGCTCCGCACCTGGATCGAGCAGGGTGCCAAGTATCAAACACACTGGGCCTTTGTCGCACCGACGCGTCCTGAACTCCCCGCCGTGCGGGACACCAAGTGGGCTCGCAATCCCGTCGACCGTTTCATCCTCGCCAAACTCG
>JBJOLO010000395.1:0-3103 GCA_046045565.1 Planctomycetota bacterium
GGCACCCAGGGCTGCGCCGGATTACCGGCTGCGCCCTGGGCTTGCTTAGGGCCGCCCCTTTGGGGCTGAAGAGGTGGGACGTGGCTGATGGCGGTGATTTTTGTGACAGTCAGTCAGATGATCAGATCGTCGGGCCGTGGTACCCAGGGCTGCGCCGGAGTACGGGCTGCGCCCTGGGCTTGCTTAGGGTCGCCCCTTTGGGCGTTTAGATGCTCACGATTTGTCCCGTCGCAAGGAACACGAGTCGCGCGCGAATGTGAGCAAGCGGAATGCCGTAGATGGCGGCGACCGCTTCGCGATAGGCTTGTTGTTGTGGTCGATAGCGATCGATGGCGTGCTGCAAGGCGGAGCGATCGTCGCGGGGGATGGCATCGGTCTTGTAGTCGAGGATCTCGGCTGCCACGAGCTGTTGTCCATCGTAGATCAAGAGGAGACGATCGATGCTGCCGGCGATCATCCGGCCATGGTGCTCGATGGCGAAAGTCCGTTCGTTTTTCACATCCAGTCGCCATGATTCGGGGGAACGCTTTGCGGGAAACCACATCGTTCCGGGCGCGAGTTCTCGATGCCGATAATTGGGCTCGCTAAGCAGGTCGCGCAGTTCGGGCGATTGCAGCATCGCGCGGAACTGCCGGAGGACTGCTTCAACATCGAAGTCGACAGACGCATGTTCTGCGGCAAGCTGCCTCAGTGCCGTGTCGTCGGGGATACCGGTCTCCAGCCAGCGGATCTCTTGCAGCCAAGCGTGGATCACGGTGCCTTTTTCCTTGGCCGCGGATTCGCCGCTGCTTAACAGGTCGTCGATGCGACGTAGATCGCCGCCTTCAAGGCTCGACGGAGCGGTACGCTCCAATCCGGATCTGCGGCCCTCCTTCATCGGTGCCAGAGCGACTTGCGGAGGTGACTGCGGAACGATGGCCGGTATAGGAGGTGGAGTGTCGCTTTGATGCCAATCTGCCGGCCCATGGGAGTACAGCAGCGTGTTGGGCGGGGCCGTGGGGGTGTCCGCGAGTGCAGCGCGCAATAGTCCGGCGTGCGTTCGAGGTAGGTTTTTCTCGGATGGCGAAGCGGGGGCGATGATCATGTGCAGTGCGCGGATCGGCCGCGTTAAGGCGACGTAGAGCACACACAACGATTCCGTCATCCGCCGCAAGGAATCGATGGAGAACATCCGCTGGATATCGGGCGGCAACAGGCTCTGAATGTTGGTGTTCCGATACAAGCAGACGCGATCGATCGGAGAAGTCGGATCAGGCTGTCGAACCACGAAGGCACTGTTTTGTCCCACCATTTGCGCGTCGAGGTCGGGCAGCACGACGATATCGAATTGCAACCCTTTTGCCTGATGAACCGTCATGACGCGGACTGGTGCCACAAGGGGATCGGCGATGCGATTGGATTGGACATGTCGCACAAAGTCAGCGGGGCGCAGCGTCGCGCGTGACTGGTATGCATAGGCCGATTCAATAAGTTGATCCAAACGCGTGAAGTCGCGCTGCGTGAGGTGGGGGGCGAGTTGCTTCACCCATTGATCCATGACCGGCCCGTAGCCTTGTTCAAGCAGTTCCTGTCGCACTCGAGCTGAAACGGCCAAGGCCTGTGGCGCGTCGTTGTGATTGCGCAGGCCGACGATCTCGCCTAAGGGGGAGGTTGCCACATGGAAACGGGCGACGGAGTCGGCCGGATGATCGGCCAATTGCATGAGGGCCATGATGGCTTGAACGGCGACCGAATCGGTTAACGGATTGCCGCCCTCTTCGCTCGCAGGAATGTTGCGACGTCTCAATTCAAAAATCATACGCGCGACGGCATCGTTACGTCGCGCGAGGACGCCGATCGAGCGGCCGGGGCACTGGGCAACGAGTTGGGCGATGCGATCAGCCGCGTAGGCCAGCGTGACATCCGAATCCTTTTGTCCGTCGTTGGCCTGCGGCGCGGTTTCTAATGTCACATAACCTTTCACGCCAGTTTTGGCCGTGGTGTGCTCGGGAAAGTTGCCGCTCCAGGCTGTCACCGCATCGGCGTAGCGATCGAGGTTCGGATGGCGCGTCAGTCCCTGGAAGATGCGATTCACGCTGGCGATTACTTCGGGTGCGGAGCGGTGGCTGCGATCGAGCGACGTCGCTTTGACTGACTTGAGGTGTTGTTGCAGTGCCGCGAAGATTTCAGCCCGAGCGCCTCGCCATCCATAGATGGCCTGTTTTTCGTCACCGACGCAGAAGAACGATTGCGGAACGCGACGCGCGTCTACGCGATGCGGCGATACCTGCGAAGCCCGCTCGGCGTACGGACGCAAAGCCTGCCATTGAGGCAATGACGTGTCCTGGAACTCGTCGAGCAGCACATGGAAAACGCGCGAGTCCATCCGAAAGTCGAAACTGGAGATATCGGTGTTCGACTCGCGGAGGCTGGCGGCGATGGAACGTGTGACGTCGTCAAATCGCAAAGCTCCATGGTCTGCCTTGATGCGGCAATAGACTTTGTGAAAGCGGGCAAGCAACTCGTAGGTAGCCTCCGTTTGCTGCGCGATCTGCGCAAGCTGCAATTGCGCGACATGATCAAGCAGACGTTGATACAAGGCGACGGTGGGTGCGGGGATCGGCTTGCTGTAATAGCGGCAATCGCCCGACAGCACTTTTGCAGCTAAGCCTTTGCCGATAAAGGTGGTCCAGGCTTCTTCTCGCGCCAAAGTAACATCACCATTCCGCGCGGTGGCCATGCGGCCCTCGAGTGTTTCCGCGGCGAGTTGCTCGATGATGTCGGCGACTTCTGTCGAGTTAAGAAAAGACGGCTTGGGGAAATCTTTCCACGCATCGGCGTCGGTTTCGAGGAACAATGCGTAGAGATCCCGGACGGTATCGGTGAGCAGGCGGTTGACCGAGCGGTCGACCTCGCCTTGCGTCATGAGATGCAGGAGTCGAGGAATGTCGCGGTCGGCATCCTCGCGCAACGATTCTTCGATCGCCCGTTGTCGCAGTTGCTGGTCGTCCAGGTCCTCCAGAATTCGCCAGCCGGGCGGAAGTCCGAGTTCAAGCGAGTGAGTCGTGGCAAGTTGCGTGAAGAGGCTGTCGAGCGTGCTGATGCGAATGCGGTGCGCGTTTCG
>JBJOLO010000443.1:0-2688 GCA_046045565.1 Planctomycetota bacterium
GTATCGGTGGACCCGGCAAGAAACGGACTCCAATCTGCCAAGCAACAACAACCCCCGTCATCATGCGCTCGGCACCAAACAGATCACGCATACGACGTGCCGCGGGAATAGAAGGGCGCACATTTCAATGCGGTCCGACGTTCGGCCGTCGGGATGAAGGCGTGGCGCCGCTCGAGCGACAAGGTGCTGAGCCCCCGATGTCACCACCCTTAGGCCGCCACCTTCGAAGCAACCACCCGCAAGCAATCAGGTGAAAATCGATTCCCGATCAGGGGGGCGCTTGCATCTCCAGGTGCGCGATTCGGCGCGCGACTCGCCCGAACATGCACATCTCGCGCGGTGAGGTAGCAGCATCCGTCGCGGGCCACTCAGCCGTTAACGACCGGGTTGATTCTTGAACAAATTGAGTGTGAGATGGGCTTGGCCTTGATGATGCGCTTCATGGAATGCCAGGATCTGCAAGACATCCCGGAAGGTCAGGCCGCGTTCCTTGAACGCTTCGGGAATATGCTCGAGTTGAGAATCGTTGAATCGCTTCAGCGTATCAATCAAATGTTCGCGAGATTCGGACAACACGCGGCGAATCTCGGCGGCGGTTGAGATTTGATCGTCGGGGGTGCTGCCACCGCGGAAACGCGACCATAAATCTTCAAACGCGCGCGGCTTGTCCGGTTGCAACCGCTCGGTTGCGAAGATTTCCTCCGTGATGCCAATGTGCATCAACTGCCATGCGATATGAGCCCGGCCCAGCCCCGGCCGAAAGCCTAATGCCACAGTCGGATCCGGTTCCTTCTCGATGCGTTCCAGTAACCCAAGCGTACGTCCCCGAAGAAAGGCGAGATGATTCACCAGTACTGTGATCGTGCTCATCGAGAAACCTCCATGATGCAAAGATGTTTACCTGATCATGCGACGATCCGACGCACTCGAATCGCCCGCACGCCGCAATCGCGTGGAACGAGGCTGACGATTGGCAACCGCGGCCTTCGCCCGACGTCGCGGTGGACGGCAAGGGCTTAGGTGGGAAATGTCAAAATAAACCATCGTGTCGTCGCTGCACTCAAGCATGTCGTAGACACGCGAACTCGTTTCCACTCGCTGTTGTGAAACGGCCGTTTTGCCGAGCGATTGCAAGACATCGCGCTCATCGCTGAGGAACGTTACCTGATACGGACGACGTTGACTGCCGTCGCCGGTGGCGAAGACGCCCCGCAGGCAAGACTGCAGTCGTGTTTTGTAATGCTCGGCAATCGCAGTTTCCCCCAGTTCCGTCGCTGCAACTGCACCAAGAAAATTGCATCGCGTGCTCAGCGCAAACACCTCATCCAGCGATTGGATAACCTCGAGTAGCGATTCGTAGTCGCCCGCCTGAGCCATCATCGAAATCTCGGCAACGCGAAAATCGGTGGGATCAAAGCTCGACCTGCAAACCAAGGTTCGCCTCGCGTCCAGATACGATCGTTGCGAGGGCGTGCGGAAGAACCGTTCGATGGCGGTGGGCATGCGTAGTGCAAACCGTGATGAGCATCTTGCGAACAAACACTGCTTTCCTAAGGTAACCAAGTTCTCAAGACTTACAAGAGACGCGATCGTTGTGAAACAAGCTTCATGAAGTCGATCGCTGCACGACGTCGATAGGGGTAGGTAGCAATCGGGGAACCCCCTCATGAACAACGTAAGTTCGCCGGATGCTCGGCGACGAAATCGATCCCGGAGGCACCTCGAATAGCTCGGGTGCGAACGAACTCGAGTGCGAACGTGCTCGCAAGTCCCAAACGCGTCTGTTCGTTGGTGGCGGTCGTTCAGCAAGTTGCCCAAACTACCGCGTTTCACGTGCGAACTTCATGCTGGCTTGGTTCGTAAAGCTCTTGACTCAAATGGGAGTGCGTAGGGATAATTCCCCGAGGGCGTGGAAGCGTGGGCAACCGCCAAGGCGGATTTGTGGACTGCTCACGGTTTTGAAGTCCCTTGTTTTTGAAGTCCCTTGTTTTTGAAGTCCTAGACAGTCTTATCTATCGCAGCAACTGATGTTCGCCAGTCGCTCGTTTTTCGCTTGGATCATTGCCACAGTTCTGGTGGCCGAGTCGGTGCTCGTACCGATTGGCCATAGTGCTGCTTGCAAGCACCGGCATACGGCGGACGGACATCAGCACGGGCATGCTCAGCATGAGCATGCTAAACAAGGGCATGTTCAGCACGGGCACCACAAGCACCCGTCCCGCAGCCATCAAGAGCACGCATGCCATTCGCAACTGCCCGCATTGCAATCCTGCGATTCGCAATCGGAGTCCCGACAAGTCCGTTCGCTGCAACTTGCTGATGGTTCGTCCGGAGATGACTCCTGCGCGGCCTGTAAATGGCTCGCCGGGTTCCAAGTGGCACTCGATGCGGCAAACTTGGCAACGTGGCAGCCTTCGCAACAGGACGTGTCTGCCCAGACCGTTCGCACACCCCATTGCACCCTCTATCGCGCCCATCCGGCGCGTGCTCCTCCCTCTTCGTGGATCTAGTTTGAGTTGGTCGGCGGTCCCTATGTCGTTAGGCCGCCCTGCGTGATTTGATTCCACGAATTTCAGCTGAGCCCATCAAGCTCACTCTCGATAGAGGAGTACTATGAGTACGTTGCGCTACCGACGTGCATTCACGCTCGTCGAATTACTGGTCGTTATCGCCATCATTGGCATTCTG
>JBJOLO010000530.1:0-4585 GCA_046045565.1 Planctomycetota bacterium
ACAGCATCAGCACGCTGACGGCGATCACGCTGTGAATCCCACCGACTACCGCCGAGACAGTCTCGCGCACGCATGGCAGCGATTGGGGCATGCTGTACTCCCGCTACGTCGGTATCGCTCACGCCCAAGGCGATCGAGCGACTCGAATCCCGGTTACTCGAAGGATGCCAGCCGACGATTAACGAACGCGGTTCGCGGCTTGCTCGCGCATCGCCTGCTCGGCGAGCGGCACCCAGTGCTCGCGTTCTTCCCAGAAGCGTTGCAGTGTCTGTTCGCTCGAGAACAGATACATCCGATTGTTTTCCAGCCAGATTCCGTGCTGGCGTTCGCCGGCAACCCATTGCTTGCCTTCCAGCAGCAGGATCGGATCATAACCGGACAACACCGGACTGTACTGATCGGGGTTGGCGAAGAACTGGTCCGCATGCTGTTTGCTTGCGAACAGGTAGGTGCGACCGCGATGCCGGGCACCGAAACGAGCATCCCCTTTCACCCACTTCTCTTGTTCAAACAGCGAGACCGGGCAATGGCCATCGAGTCCGAGCGGCGGATTGGCGAGATCGATTTTCGCCGGTGTGCTCGGCAGGAGACTGACGGCCGGTTCGCTTCCGGCCGAATTCCCCGCTGCGTGGGTAGCCGCCGCGTTCGGAGCCGGCTGTTCTTGATTCACGAAACGGTTCGTAATGGCGGCGGATGTACCACTGGCATGACGAGGGGCCGGACCGGAGGGCATCGCTTCGGCGGCAGCGGCAGCGCGGACACGATTGGCAGAGCCTGATGAATCGAGCGACGCATCGCCAGCATTCACTTGCGACTCGCCCGCAGAAGCCTGACGTGCTGGTGCAGCGCTCCATCGCGAAGCTGTACCCGATGGCGAATAGGCCCCCGACTGTACGGCCCCGACTTGATCCGCAGGCGATTGCGCGTCGCGCGACGGTGTACGACCGGCTTGATAGGGACGAGCAGACTGGGCATCGGCGTTGCCGTAAGGCCCACGCTGCGCGGAGACACCGGAGGCATGACTGCTTTGGTTCGCATCACCCGGGAGGGCGTCACCCGCACCGGCATTCGCAGACGATCGGTCGTAGGCGGCATCGACGGAGGCCCGGCCGAATCGCGACGTTTCCGCCGCGGATTGCGGCGGTACATTCGACGCCGCGGAGGACTCTGCCTGACGCTCGCGCGGCGCCGCTTCGGCAGTCATCGCATCTTCGTGGTGATTCGCCTGGTAACGAGGCCCGCCGGCGCTTCGCGATTGCGGCTGATAGCGCCAATCCTGAGGATCATTCGACACGAGCCGCGGGTCGTTGGTTTGGTTCACGGTGCCTTGCCGGCTTCCGTATGGCATGTCCCGCTTTAGCGGCTCATTGGGCACCCGGGCAACGCGCGCATGGGCTGCGACGTTGTCCAGCACCGCCACGTAGCGCGTTGCATCCTGCTGGCTCACTGCCCGATGAAGCTCCCGTCCATCGGGAGTCAGAAAGACATCGGTCGGCCACTGACGCACGTTGTATCGCTCGGCGATCTTGGGATTATCCGTGACATTCACGCGGACCGGCACGTAATTCGTCGACATCGAGCGAAGGACCTCGGGCGACTTCAACACATTCCGCTCCAGACGAACACACGGGGCACAGTTGTAGTCCCAGAAGTGCACCAGCACGAGGCAACGACGCTCATTGGCCATCTGCTGCGCCTCCTGCAACGAACCGGCCCAAACCGCCTCCGCTTGAGCTCGGGCAGTTCGACTAGCTAGCGTTGCGAGCATCCATACGGCCAGGAACAGGGCCGCGCGACTCGCAAGTCGACATGTTGCAAGTTGACAGGTTGCAAGTTGGCGTGTTGCAAATTTTGAAGCCTGCATGCGATGCCTCGCGATGGAAGAATGTTCGATCTAGGAACCGTTCGCCAACAATCCGCACTGGCACGGCAACGGGTCACGTTATGCAATGGCAGCTTCGATCGGGCCGCCCCTTGTTTCGTCTCGATTTAGTTGCTTTTCGTCGATGCAATTCGGTGATGCTTTGCGTCGATCCGCAGCAGAGGATTCCGCGTGCGAATTCACTGCGCAGGTCGATCCGACGCTGGTTCGCAGCGGAGGACCATCACCATCGGTATCGGGAAAACGGGTCGCAACGATGAAGCGAAAAGTGCGGAGAAGGGGGAATTTGCCGATCAGGCGGGCGAGGGAAAAACCCCCGAAATTGTCCTGATTGACTGTTGTGACAGCTTGACACAGCCGAAGACTTGAGTAAGATTCGCCGTAGTGATCATTCTGTAGAGCACCTTGCCGCTGCTCGCCCGTGTGGAAATGGTTGGGTTTGGCTCATTTCGGGCATGGAATCATGCCAGCGATCGGGCAAACCGGGGTTTGGAATAGATCGAGAATGTAGAGGTGGCCATCGTGTGTGGGCCTCGTTTTTCTCGGTACACGGGGCTCCTAAGCGAAGTTCGGGCTTCGATTTCGTGTGCAGGCAATGAAATTCGCCTTCCAGGCCATTTCTGCCGCTTAACCGCACTGAAGCAACGATCCCCGAAGCGACGATCTGCGGATGCAATATTTCGCACCGTATCGATCGGAGCCGTGACGCACTTACGATGAGTGTCTGTCGCGAGCATCTTCGCCCAAAGGGCACGAACTGCGACCGAGCGTGATAAGCGTTCCCGTTGGTCAGCGAGCCCTACTCGCAGGCCAGGTGTTTGAGGATCTTTGCATAGCCGCCGACGAGGCTGCTGTTCCAAAGGCCGCAGATGTGACCTCTTGTTTCGGACCTACGCCCCTTGGCTTGGAGCCTTACGGGCATACCGGGTTCGCTGCTAAGACCTACCGCAGACCTACCGCATATTGGAATTCGAAGATCGGCCGGCCGTTTCGGAGTTCGCGGAGCGTTGAGTTCGCCCCTGGTCCGAACGCCGTTTGTCCAAGGATTGAATCAGCGAGCGACCACCATCTGATGAGGTCACTCGCCATGTCTCGTTCATCGCATGCTCGGTTCATCGCACGCCTGCTTGATCGCACGTCCGATGCATCGCTTGGATGCCTGACTCATGACATGAAAATCGCCCGTTCGCACGGTGACGCCGCGACGGGTGGAACGTTGTCCATCCTCGGCGAGCCGCTCGCAGTATTCACAAAGGCCATTTAACAGCGTCGACAGTGCGAATTTCACGTTCGCCTGCGGCACGTACCGACGTTTCTCGGTTTTTTGATGCATCTTTCCAGGTGAAGCATGGGGAAAAAGCGATTTCGACCGAACAAGGGTCCAGGCGGACGTCAGGGAGGCTATCGTGGCAATGGAAGGCCGCGGCGTCGTCCGCAGATGGAACCGGGTGGCATGCCCTATGACGGTCCTTCAGGTCCTCCAGGTATGGAAGGCGAAGGGCAAACCGACCAATCGGAGCTGCCGCTCGAGCCCGGATACGGAATGCTCGAATTGCACCCCAACGGTTACGGATTCCTCCGTAGCCCCGACAACGGTTACTCGCGTGAGCGCAGCGATCCGTTCGTCCCCGGCACCATGATCGAGAAATATCGATTGCGCCAAGGACTGATGATTCGCGGGATGGTGCAACACTTCCGCAAACAGCAAGGCCCGCGGCTCAAGGAAATCACGGATGTCGATGGTCTGCCGCCCGAGCAGTATGCCAGCGTCAAAACGTTCGACCAACTCACGCCGATCAACCCGAATCAGTGGTTCCGATTGGAAACCGGTCCGGCACCGCTTACGACACGCGTGATGGACCTGCTCACGCCGCTCGGCAGAGGCCAGCGTGCCCTGATCGTCGCCCCGCCCCGAACCGGCAAGACGATCATGCTGCAGCATATCAGCCACGGGATCGCCACCAATTATCCCGACGTGAAACTCATCGTTCTGCTCGTCGATGAGCGGCCCGAAGAAGTTACCGACATGAAGCGGAACATCAAGGGCGAGGTGATTGCCAGCAGCCTCGATCAGGACATCGAAAGCCACGTGCGGATTTCGCAATTGGTAATCGAACGCTGCCGACGCCTTGCGGAACTTGGCCGCGACGTGTTCCTGCTGATGGATTCCATCACCCGTCTCGCTCGCGCTTTCAACAAGTACGTGGGCAATTCGGGACCGACCATGTCCGGCGGTGTCAACATCAAGGCGATGGACGTACCGAAGAAGCTGTTCGCTACCGCTCGCGCTTTCGAAGAAGGCGGATCGCTCACGATCGTCGGCACCGCCCTGATCGACACCGGCAGCCGGATGGACGAACTGATCTTTCAGGAATTCAAGGGCACGGGAAATATGGAACTCGTGCTCGATCGGAAACTCTCCGATCGTCGCGTCTTCCCCGCCATCGATATTTCGCAATCCGGCACCCGCCGCGAAGAATTGCTGCTCGATCCGCTCACCCTGCATGCGGTCACCATGCTGCGACGAACCCTTTCGTCGATGCATCCGGTCGATGCAATGGAGCAGTTGTGCAAGCAACTCGGACGCTTCAAGACCAATGCTGATTTCATCAAGCTGATCAGCGGCCAACGTCTCGACGACTAACCGACGATCATCCCGCAACGGTGATCGTCCCGGCTTCACTCCGTCGGAGTGCACAGCGT
>JBJOLO010000741.1:0-10628 GCA_046045565.1 Planctomycetota bacterium
ACGAGAAGTACGTCGACCGAATGCTGGAGTCGCCTCATTGGGGCGAACATCGTGCTCGCTATTGGCTCGACGCCGCTCGCTATGCCGACACCCACGGGATCCACTTCGACAACTTCCGTGAGGTATGGGCGTATCGTGATTGGGTGATCAAGGCGTTCAATCAAAACATGCCGTATGACCAGTTCACGATCGAGCAACTGGCGGGCGACTTGTTGCCCAATCGGACCATAGATCAACAGATCGCCAGCGGTTTCAACCGCTGCAACATCACGACGAACGAGGGCGGCACGATTCCGGAGGAGTATCTGGTGCTATACACGCGCGACCGCACCGAAACGGTGTCGCAGGTATGGCTCGGTGTAACCATGAACTGCTCGGTGTGCCACGATCACAAGTTCGACCCGTGGACCACGAAAGACTTTTACTCGATGGCTGCGTTTTTCAATAACACCACGCAAAACGCCATGGACGGAAATATCCGGGACACGCCGCCCACGGTTGCCGTGCCGCGTGGAGAAGACCGCGAACGTTGGGATGCCTTGCAGCAGGAAATCCCGCAGGCGAAAGCGAAAGTCGAGTCGCGTCGACAGGAGGTGCGTCCCGAATTCGACCGCTGGCTGGCGTCAGCCAAGCCGGAGATGTTCGAGCAGCGAATCCCTCAGGAAGGTTTGTATCTCAACGCGTCGCTGAGTGAAGGCGAGGGGGACAAGATCCGCGTGAATGTCGGCGCTGAGTCGCGCGAGGCAACGCTGAAGAGCTCCGCATCATGGCAGGAAGGCAAAGGCGGCCGTCGAGCCTTGCAGGTGCAGGGGGAGGCGTGCGAGTTGCCGGGCGTCGGCGACTTTGGCTGGAACGAATCGTTTACGTTCTCGGCCTGGGTGAAGTTGCCAGCGAACGACTCGTTTGGCGCAATTTGTGCCAAGATGAATCGCAGTGCGGCCTATCGAGGCTGGGATTTCTGGACGCAACGCCGGCAGATCGGCACGCACATTGTAAGCGATTGGCCTGAAAATGCGCTGAAGGTGATCGGCAAGGCGCAGATCCCGGCGAACCAGTGGGTGCACGTCGCGGTGAGCTACGACGGAACCGGCAAGGCAGCCGGCGTGAAGGTCTATTACGACGGGAAACCGCAAGAGACGCTGGTCGAAAATGATCGGTTGTCAAAAGAGATTCGAAACGATCTCCCGTTGAAGATCGGTCAACGGCACGACAGCGAACCGCTGAGCGGCGGTGTTATTCAGGATCTGCGCATTTACCGTCGTGCACTCACGCCCGGTGATGTGGCGGCGCTGGCGGGCAGTTCGCATCTGATCGAGATCGTGCGCAAGCCCGCAGACCAGCGGACGGATCAAGAAAAAGAAGAGCTGTTCAATTGGTGGTTGGATGCGAACGACGGTGAGTTGGCGACACGAAAGACGATCGTCGCAAAGCTGGAGCGGGAGCAGCAGGACATTCGCGGTCGCTCGACCGTGGCGCATGTCATGCAGGAGCGGGGTGAGAAGCCGATGGCGTTCATCTTGCATCGAGGCGAGTACGACCAGCGGCGCGATCAGGTGGAACCGCAGACGCCCGCAGCGTTGCCGCCGATGCCTGACGATTTGCCTCGCAATCGACTTGGATTCGCCCAATGGCTGTTGCGGCCCGAGCATCCGCTGACCACGCGCGTCACCGTCAATCGAATCTGGCAGGAATTGTTCGGCACCGGTTTGGTGCGAACGTCGGGCGATTTCGGCGTGGCCGGCGAGTTGCCGTCGCATCCCGAACTGCTGGATTGGATGGCGATCGAGCTTCGCGAATCGGGTTGGAACCTCAAGCAGTTCTACAAGATGCTCGTGATGTCGGCGACCTATCGACAGGCCGCCGTTACGACGCCGGAAAAGCTGGAAAAGGATCCGGCCAATCGGCTTTGTTCTCGCGGACCGCGATTCCGAATGGATGCGGAAATGGTTCGCGATTACGCTTTGGCGGCCAGTGGTTTATTGGTTCGAAAGCTGGGTGGGCCGAGTGTGAAACCTTACCAGCCCGATGGCGTCTGGGAGGCGGTGGCGATGCTTGAAAGCAATACGCATGACTACCGGCGTGACAGCGGAGAGAATCTCTACCGTCGCAGCATGTACACGTTCTGGAAGCGCAGTGCACCACCTGCGTCGATGGACTTGTTCAATGCACCGAACCGCGAAACGTGTGCGGTGCGTCGCGAACGCACGAACACGCCGTTGCAAGCCCTGGTAACGCTGAACGATCCGCAATTCGTCGAGGCAGCACGGCATCTTGCTCAGCGCGCACTGCTCGATGGCGGTGCCACCGATGTGGACCGAATGCAGTTCATCGGGCAGACGCTGGTGGCGCGAAACTTCAACGCCGAAGAATTGACCGTGGTAAAGCAGTCGCTTGCTGATCTGGTGACCTATTACGAAGCGCACGCGGATGATGCAAAGCAGTTGATCAGTGTGGGGGAATCGAAAGCAAATGAGTCGCTTGCGCCGACGTCGTTGGCAGCATGGACGATGCTCGTGAATGAACTGATGAACCTGGACGAAGTAATCAACAAGTAAAACCGCGAGGAAGACCTGGCGATGAATCTCTACGACGAAATCCGAACCAACATCACGCGGCGTTACTTCTTTTCGCAAGGCTCCCATGCCGTTGGCTGGGCCGCGCTCAGTTCATTGATCGGCGCTAACCTCACGGGCGCTAACCTCACGGGCGCGAACCAGTCGAGTGTGAAGGCTGCGGATGCAGCGGCCGAAGTGCCTAAGACCCATTTTCCCGGCAAGGCCAAGCGGGTCATCTACCTACACATGGTCGGTGGGCCGCCGCAAATGGATCTGTACGACTATAAGCCGGTGATGGACCAGTGGTACGATAAGGATCTGCCCGAGTCGGTTCGGATGGGACAGCGACTGACGACGATGACCTCGGGGCAGGCTCGCTTTCCGATCGCGCCCAGCAAGTACAAGTTCGCACAGCATGGAAAGTCGGGCATGTGGGTTTGCGAACTGCTGCCGAATACGGCGAAGATGGTCGATGACTTGTGCTTCATTCGCAGTATGCACACGGAGGCGATCAATCACGAGCCGGCGATTACGTACATTCAAACCGGTAACCAGGTAACCGGTCGGCCCTGCCTTGGCGCGTGGACGTCTTACGGACTCGGCTCGATGAACGAAAATCTGCCGACCTTTGTGGTGCTCGTCGCTCGGCCGACTAACACCGAGCAGATGCAAGCGATTTCAGCTCGACTCTGGTCGTCGGGATATCTCCCCGGCGAACATGCGGGCGTTTCCTTCCGGTCGGCCGGCGATCCGATCCTATATATCAACAATCCCCCTGGCGTACCGCCGCACATTCGCCGCACGACGCTCGACGGCCTCAAATCGCTCAACGAGCTAAACTACAAACAACTCGGCGATCCGGAAACGCACACGCGGATACAGCAGTACGAGTTGGCCTATCGCATGCAGTCCAGCGTGCCCGACCTAACCGACCTGTCAAAAGAAACAGAGCAAACGTTCCAGCTTTATGGTGAAGCGGCCAAGAAGCCTGGCACCTTTGCCAATACCGCACTTTTAACACGGCGGCTTGTGGAACGCGGCGTGCGCTTCGTTCAGGTCTATCACAACAATTGGGATACGCACGCCAACGTATCGGGCCGCCTGCCCGACCAGTGTCGCGACGTGGATCAGCCGTGCTGGGGCTTAATCCAGGATCTGAAGCAGCGGGGATTGTTCGACGAAACGCTGATCATCTGGGGCGGCGAATTCGGACGCACGATCTATTCGCAAGGCGGTCTGTCGAAGCAAAACTACGGACGCGATCATCATCCACGATGCTTCACGATCTGGATGGCCGGCGGCGGCGTGAAGCCGGGAATGGTCTACGGAGAAACCGATGATTTCTCCTACAACATCGTGAAGGATCCGGTCCACATCCACGATTTCCACGCGACGATCCTCAAACTGCTCGGCTTCGATCACGAGCGGTTCACCTTCAAGCATCAAGGACTCGATCAGCGATTGTCCGGCGTGGAAAAATCCAGCGTGATCGACGCGCTGCTGGCTTGATGGCAGCGATTTAATTCGTAGTGCGACCGCTTGAATGGTCAGCGTCGTTCAAGCGCGGGCGACAAAGTTGCCGCTGATGCGGCGTACGAGTTTTCGCATTTCCAGGACGCTGATGGTCGCCAGTACGCGGTTCACAGGCAGGCCGCTGCGTTGCACGACTTCGTCGATGCTGGTGGGGGAATCCTGGATCACGGTTAAGACCGCTTGCTCCTGCACGTTCAATTGCAGCTCAGCCGGATTGCGTAGTAACCGACCGTCCCGGCTAGGAGTTGCATTGGCGAGCGGGCCGAGTTCCTCCAGGATGTCTTCCACCGACTCGACAAGTTTCGCTCCGTCGCGAATCAGTCGATGGCAGCCTCGCGATGTGCGGTTGTCGACGCGGCCCGGCACGGCGAACACTTCGCGCCCCTGTTCCATGGCGTGTTGCGCCGAAACCAGTGCGCCCGAGCGGAGTGGAGCTTCGACGACGATCACCCCCAAACTCAACCCGGTAATCACGCGATTCCGCTGCGGGAAGAGTCCGCTAAGCGGCGGGGTGTGGCAGGGCGATTCGCTGATCACGGCGCCCTGCGTGGCGATCTCCGCTGCCAGTCCGGCATTTTCCGGCGGGTAGAGGTTCAGCAGGCCGCTGCCCAATACGGCCACCGTGCGACCGTTTGCAGCCAGAGCAGCCTGATGGGCCGCGGTATCGATGCCGCGCGCCAAGCCGCTGACAATCGTGATGCCGGCGCGAGCCAGGCCCGTGGCCAGGCGTTCCGCTTGCCGCAGGCCGTATTGCGTGGCATGACGCGTGCCGACGATAGCAATCGCGAGTGAATCCTCGTGACGCAAATCGCCGTGGACAAAAAGGAGGCCCGGCGGGTCGGGGATTTCGCGCAGCAGTTTCGGATAACGCTCATCCCGTTCCCCGATCAGGTTGAATCCCGCTTTACTACACGCGGCGAGTTCGGCAGATACGTCGATCTCGTTTCGTGCATTCGCGATCGCTTGCGCGGTTTTGGGTCCAATTCCTTGGACGTGCCGCAATTCGGCCAGGGGAGCGGAGAGAATGCTGGCCACCGAGCCGAAACGCTCTAGCAGCTTTTTTCGCATGATCGGCCCCACGCCCTCGATCATGCTCAATCGCAGAAGATCATCGATCGTATCCGACCTGTCCTGATTGGATTCGTCGAGATGATCTCTGTCCGTGTTGGACTGATTGTTGGTCCGATTCACGCCCCTGTCCCCGTTAATGCTTGTTCGATCTGGTGGACTTCCACTCCATCAACCAGTTCGACGTGTCCGATTCGCGAGGGGAGCACGAACCGAAGTTTACCAAACTCAACCTTTTTGTCGTGCCGCATGGCGGCGATCAATTCCTGATGCTTGAAGGCGGGCATGGTCGTGGGCAAGGCCAGTCGCTCGAGGAGTTGCTGCTGCCTGTGCACGGTGGCCTCATCGATCCGGCCTAGAATCCGCGCGAGTCGCGCGGCACAGGCCATGCCGATCGCGACTGCCTCGCCATGCAGGAATTCGCCATAGCCTGCGACCGATTCCACCGCGTGGCCGAAAGTGTGGCCATAATTCAAGACGGCTCGCAGGCCCGTCGTTTCACGCTCATCTTGCGAGACCACTTGCGCTTTGAGCCGGCAGCAGTGGGCGATGACATCCACGAGCGTCGCGGGATCGCGATGCAAGATGGCTTCCCAATGCCGTTCGAGTGTGCCGAAGAAGTGCTCGTCAAGAATCACGCCGTACTTCACGACTTCCGCCAGTCCCGCGCGATATTCACGCTCAGGCAGCGTACGCAGGGTATCGACATCGATCAGCACGCCCGAAGGCTGCCAGAAAACCCCGACCATGTTTTTGGCTGCGGGCAGATTGACGGCAACTTTGCCGCCAACGCTGCTATCGACATGAGCCAGCAGGGTCGTAGGCACTTGAAAGAAGGGTAGGCCACGGGCGAAGGTGGCCGCGACAAAGCCGGCCAAATCGCCGATGACGCCACCGCCCACCGCGATGACCACGGACTTGCGATCGGTTCGTGCCTCCAGCAACTTGTTCCATAGTCGCTCGGCCATGGCGATCGACTTGCTTTCCTCGCCCGAGGGAACGGAAAGCAGGGTCGTGCGGGCTGATACCGCACCAAGCGATTGTTCCACCTGCGCGGCAAAGCTCGCGACGTGCTCATCGGCAATGATCACCGCGTGATGCACCGTGTTGCGCGAAGCCACAAAGACACCGAGGCTCGACAGCAGACCGCTGCCGATTTCAATGTCGTAACTGCGCGGCCCGAGGTCGACGCGCACGGTCGTTCGTTCGTGACTCACGCTTCGACTCCGAGGCCACGGTGGAAGATCGCGGGTGAGCGATCGTGCCGAACCTTGCGGTCCTAGCGACCCGTCGCGGTGCTGCCAACGCGATCCATGTCTTGAGAAGTCACCGTAATCTGGCGACAAAAACCGGCGTGGACCCGTACGTACTCCAAATGAGCGCACGACTCCGGATCGGCATGCAATGCCTGCTCAATCCCAGCTCGGCGATCATCACTTATGTCCGCGAATTCCGCGGGCCAGATCGTGTTGGTCTCTATCACGAGCGATTCGCGATAGGGATCAAACTTGTCAGCCACAGTAGCTCCTCCCGTCAAAACGATACGCTGAAGGCAAACTTCTGAAAGGCCAGTATACTTTTGCCATGGTCGATGGAGAATATGCCAACATGAATCGTGGAAAACTGGCAATCGGGGTGATTTTCGGTGTCGGACTCGTTCTGGCGACGGTGGCGGTCACATTCCACTTCCGCCAAGGACGACGCTGTATCGAACGTTTCGGGGCCCCCGTCGCCAACCTGATCCGCCATGCGCCCCGGGTCGAATTGCTGACATTACGAGCCAATCCCACCGACGCCGAGCACGGCGAAAAAAACGTTAGTGAAATACCGGCTGGTGAAACGCCGGACCGCGAAACTTCAGGGGCTGACTCGATCTCGATCGACGGCGCGAGCTGGCCGCTCCAATCGCGGCTCGACGTCACCTCGCGGATGGGACTTGTCCATGCCCGTCACGCTTTAATCATGGACGGCACCTACGATTGGTCGCGCAACGTAGAAGGGATCACGCCGGAATGGAGCGCAGGTTTGGTGTTCGCCAATGGGGATCGACAAACCAGCGTGTTCTTTGATTTCGAGCAGCGAGTGGTGTTGGTGACGCCCGGCAAGATTCTGGTGAGCCTGACTCCCACGGCTGCCGAGGCTATCGAAGTGTTTCAACAGCGGATGCGAGAACGCTAAGCGGCGTTGCGGTTCCCGTGTGCGTGGTGGTTAGCGACTCATCTTCACCACAATCAGCGCGAGCAATCCCAGCACCACTACCACGGCGATGCCGACCGACCAGTTCAACCAGGCTTGCCCCAGTTTATGTTGTCGACGCTCGTAAGCTTCTTGCTGCCGTCGCTTGTGCTCCACGCTGTCCTTGGCGCGCAAGCGAAACTGAACTTGGCAGGTCGGACAGAGTGCCTCCTGTTCGAGCATCTCAGACGGCACTTCCAATTCATGTCCGTTCGGACACGGAATGTGAAGCAATGTTTCTTCTTTTTTGGTCGGTGATCCGGCGGGACCGACGTTGATGGCAGGTCCTGCCATCCCGGCCGACGGTGGTTGAGCGGGATTCGGCGGGGAATCGGGTTGCGGAGGAAAAGCCTGTTGCGGCGAAGGGCGATTCAGAAACGCCGAAGCTGGTGGCGATCCGAAAGCGGGTTGAGGCGGGTAGCCGGGGCCGGGTTGCGGTCCCGACGCTCCCTGTGGCAAGGTTGGGGTCGGCGCGACGGGAGCCGGAATCAAAAACTGCGTACCGCAAAACGGGCAAGCCGATGCCTGTCCGATGCTCGAAGGATCCGCCTCCAGCATGTGTCCCTTGGGACATTGAAACTGAAACCCCATGGCATACGACTCAACGGTTTGTGTGCGAAGGAATGTCTAAGGCCTTGCAAGCGCAGTAATCAAAAAGCAAACGCCATTCTTGTTTCCCGATCTGCCGACATAACGCCAGGTCACCCGCGTTCTGCAACGTGTTGCTGCGAGAAGCGAGTGTCTGGCAGCAATCCACGAAGGAGTAGGGATCCCATGGCCGAGCATCCCGGACGGGGGCCCATAATCTCGACGAAGTCGAATCGCCGTTCTGGAGGTGCGCAAAAGACTGGCTCAGCGGTGCAAAAATCGCGTGCTTTCCGACGCGACGATACCAGTATTTTGCATTGCCAAAGTCTCCCTCGCGCCGATGCATGATGGCATGCCAATAGCTGCCTTCGGGCGTGTCCATCTGCTGGCTGATCTGATGCGATTCGTCCAGGAAGTCATACCAGAGCCAAAGGGCAGCAAGGCAGCATTTCGCAGCCGAGTTATCGACTAGGTCTGCTTG
The DNA here is from genome assembly GCA_046045565.1 of Planctomycetota bacterium. Taxonomy (GTDB): domain Bacteria; phylum Planctomycetota; class Planctomycetia; order Pirellulales; family Pirellulaceae; genus VGZA01. The sequence goes on from JBJOLO010000741.1 coordinate 8,461, forward strand.
GGTGAAAAGGTCCCGTGGGGACGCGTTTTGCAGCCGGGAACGCAGAGGCTCATGCGGCCGCGTTGGTACGAGATCATAAGGGCGATCCTGGTCGAGCATTTCCAGGCAAAGTGCGGAATACGGTATGGTGGGAAGCGTAGCCATAGCGCGATATCTTAACTGCCTCCCGAAGTCGTGGCCAACGCCGTAGTACTCACTTTCGCCCGCTCGGCGCGGCTGTTACACTTGGTAAAGAATGTACTATTATTCAAAGTCCATTTCCTTGTCTGGCACATTACTTAGTCTGGCACATTACTTAGCAGGCGATTCACTTAGCAGGAATATGTCGAGCGATGTCTACCGATTCTCCCTCGCCACAGCCCAACGATTCGGAACCGAAACCCGCAGAGCCACGACCGGCAGGTCGGCCGCCCATCCCTGTGCGTCGCCCTGTGGTGGGAACGCATCGGCGCCACTTCACCAGCAGCGATGAACCTTCCGCGCTGGCGGGGCCAACGGCAGCGGTGCCCAATGCGGGTGATTCCACTTCGAGCGGTGCGGGAAATGCCGGTGGGATAGCACCGAGACCGGTTCAGCCGCCGACGCAGGGGAGCCAGCCGAAAGGCACCACGCTGTCGGGAGGACCGATGGGTGCCCGGCCGGATCGGAAGAAGCCGTTTGGACCCAAGTCGGGCGGGCCGTTGCGAGTCGGATCGGCCGGCTCGGAATCCGACGATGAAAGCGGTGATGCGTTGACGGGCGAGTCGCTGAAGTCAGGTTCAGGGGTTGCCCCGACGACCGGTTCGCTACGCGCTGAACTGCCGCCAAAACCAACCCGCCGTGACCGGCTTTCCGAAGATCTGGAGCGGGAAATCGAAGCCGCGCTGGGCGATCAATCGCTCGACTCCCTGCTGACCGGCGGAGTAGCGCCGGCCACAACTGAGAAACTTCAAGCCGAATCCCGCCGACGTGCGCAAGTGATTCGCATCCATGGCGACAATGTGTTCTTCTCGCTGGATGGACGCCATGAAGGCGTCGTATCGATCCGCCAGTTCCGGACTCCGCCCCAGTTGGGCGAATCGATGGATGTGATCGTCAAGAGTATCAACGAAGAGGACGGCCTGTGCGAATTGATGGTTCCCGGTGCATCGGTCGAAGTTGCAGACTGGGGCGACCTCAGCGATGGCGCCGTGGTCGAGGCCAAGGTCACCGCAGCCAATTCGGGTGGACTGGAGTGCGAGGTCAATCGAATTCGCGGATTCATTCCGGCCAGCCAGATCGGCCTCTATCGCGTGGAGAATCTGCCGGATTACGTCGGACAAAAACTGCTTTGCGTGGTGACGGAAGCCAATCCGCAGCGACGCAATCTCGTGCTAAGCCATCGCGCCGTGCTGGAGCGGGAGAAGGCGGCAAGCCGACAGGAATTCTATGCCGGCCTCGAAGTCGGACAGACACGCGAAGGCACCGTCCGCAAGATTCACGATTTTGGTGCCTTCGTCGACCTGGGCGGAGCCGATGGATTGATTCATATCAGTCAGTTGAGTTGGGAGCGAGTGAAGCATCCCAGTGAAATCGTGCATGAGGGACAGAAAGTCCAAGTTCGCATCGAAAAGGTCGATCCGGATACCGGCAAGATCTCGCTGTCCTATCGCAGCCTGCAGGACCATCCCTGGACCAACGCAGCCCAACAATTCCCGGTCAACTCGATGGTGCATGGCGTGGTCTCTCGCATCGCCAACTTTGGTGCCTTCGTCAAGTTGGGGCCGGGCATCGAAGGGTTGATTCACATCACCGAGTTGGCTCACTATCGCGTCTCGAATATCAGCAAGATTCTGCGCGAAGGACAGGAAGTCGATGTGAAGGTGCTGTCCGTGGATCCCGACGCTCAGCGCATCGCCCTTTCGCTCAAGGCCGCTCTGCCGGCTCCCGAGGCGAAGGAAGAACCCGAGGCACCCGATGAGCCGCCTCGACCCTTGGTTATTCCCAAGCGAAGCGGGCCGCTCAAAGGCGGTGTCGATCGGTCCAACGGCGGCGATCAGTTCGGATTAAGGTGGTAGGCGCTTCGGTAGTCGATCGCCGCAGTTTGAGAACTCGTGACTGCGGCAGACCGCCGTTCAGCGGTAAGCTACCGGCGGATTGCCTGCTGAGCCGCTGTCGGATGTCTGCTTAGTGGGCTACCTGTCGACGGG
>JBJOLO010000591.1:0-6113 GCA_046045565.1 Planctomycetota bacterium
TCCGTGTACTGCCGACGCCGACTTTCTGGCGGGCTAGGTTCCGTCTTCCGCGACATGGGCATCCTCCTGAGGATGAGGCCATCTTAGCACCCGAGTGGCCCCCGAAACCGGCACCACCTCAAGTCATACACGGGGGAGTTTGGATCGGCGAGTTCGCGGGACATCGACTGATATATGGCGGTTGCACTTGCAGAATTCGAGCGAGGCAGAATCCTGGCTTGCTGAATCCAGTTGGTCGCCGCCAGGAATGCTTCGACTTCCAATCCAAAAATGACCTCCGCATACGTGTTTGCCGACCGGTCGGTGGCCGCATGCGTCGAGGTAGTTGGAGCCACTCGGAATCGGTTCACACGTAATCGAGTCGAAAGGGCTTATTCGTGATGAACACGGCCGTCACATCGCCTTCGGCGCTGGCACCGTGTTCCATTACTTCGCCTTCGGGAAACCAGACAAAGCTGCCTGGTCCGAACGATCCTTTATGAGTGACCAGCGTTCCTTCCAGCACATACATTCCGTGTCCGCAAGGGTGCGTATGATTGGGTGTGACGAAGCCGGACGGATAGCGGACCAGCCGCACCATCATGCCGGTCTCCGGATCGCGGAACAGTTCTTTGCGAAACATGGTCCGGCCGACTCGTTCGTTAAAGACTTCCTCCCAGGGTTGCTCCGCTTCGGATCGGGGTTGTTCCGCTGCCATATGCGTCTTTCGTTCTGAAGAGATTCCGCTCGCCTTGCAAGGCATCCAGGACTCACACGGTTGCAATATCGTTCGCGGCCGACGTCGCTGCCTGAGGCTGCCCTTTTGTTTTGCAACAAACCACTTTAATCGAAGGGAGTACTTTTCACAGCTACACCGGCCGGCGAGGCCAATCAACCTGATGCGTATCCATTGCGGCCGATCGGTGTGATGCGGGCGACGTTGAGCTTTTCACCGAGGTGAGCCAACTGCACCCAGTTTTCGGTATCGAGTTCGACACCGTGTGCCAAGCGTTGCTGCATCGCCATGCGTTCGGGATCGCCCGGTAAAAGAATGCGGTCGACGCCGTCGATGCGCGGGCAGCTTCGCTGGTACGCGACCAACTGCGCGACTTCGGCCTGAAAGTGCGACTGTCCCCCGAAGCTTGCAGGGTTTAGTAGCAGGATGAAAACGCAATTGCCTTTCTTGGGGAACGGTTTCTCACGTGCACACACGCCACCCGAGAGAGCTCCGGTGAGAATCTCAATCATCAAGCCGAGGCCGAACCCCTTGTATGCTTGTGCCCCGCCCATCGGCAGGATGGAACCGGGAGGCGATCCGTAGAGGGTGTTCGGATCATTGGTTGGCCGGCCTTCACTGTCGAGCAGCCATCCGTCGGGAACCTGTTGGCCGGCGATCTTTTTCACGCGGACCTTGCCTTCGGCGGTGGCACTGGTGCTGAAGTCGAGCACCAGCGGTTCGTCGCCATTCGGCACGCCGATCGCCAGCGGGTTGGTGCTGAGCCTGGGTGCTTTGCCGCCCGGGGGCGCGACCCGGACGGCCGCGCCGTGCGAATTCACCATCAGCATCGACACCAATTCCCGGGCCGCAGCCATTTCGCAGTACTCTCCCAACCGACCGATATGGCCGCAATGAATCATCGTGCCGACCGCCAGCCCGTTCTCGATCGCCAACGTCGACAACCGCTGAAGCATCTGCGTGGCCTGCACTTGGCCGAATCCCCAGTGAGCGTCGGCTACGATCCGCGTTGAGGACTCTTGGAGCACTTCCAGCGGGGCTCGCGAAACCACTTCGCCGTCGGCCATCGCTTGCACGTAAAATGGCAACCGCATCACGCCGTGGGAATCGTAGCCGCAAAGATTTGCGTTCACGAGGCTCTTGCCGACCAACTCGGCTTCCTCCGCAGTAGCACCGGCCGCAGCAAGTAAAGCCACCGCGTATTGCTCGAGTTGTCGCGGATCGAACGAGGGCATGATGCAAATCTCCTGAAAGTCAGCCTGTCACCAAGTCAGCCTGTGTCGCGAAATCAGCCTGTGTCGGCTTTTGCCGGCAGGCAAGTCAGCCCGCAGCGCCGGTCGACGATTCTAATCGGCCGTTTTCGGCTGGTCAGCCCCACTCGAATTCGCATCGTCACCGGCGGCAGTGCGCTTGCTTGCATGTATGGGTCGATCGAACTGCCGAATTGCCTCATAGGCAGCAATCGCCACGGCGTTCGAAAGATTCAGGCTGCGCACAGGCGGTAGAATTGGGATTCCCACAAGCCGTTCGGGATTTTCCCGCAGCATCGACGGAGGCAAGCCTGCCGTTTCACTGCCGAAAACGAGAATATCACCTTCGGTAAACTCGACGTCCCAAACACAACGGGTCGCCGTCTTCGTGAAGAACCAGGGCCGGCGATCGGGCAACGCCGCCACCGCGGATGCCCAGTCGTCGGCCACCTCCCACTCAAGGGATTCCCAGTAATCAAGTCCGGCGCGGCGTCGAGTTTTCTCGTCGATACGAAAGCCGAGCGGCCGGACCAGCCACAGTTTGGCGGCAATGGCAACGCACGTACGTCCGACCGCTCCCGTGTTCGGCGGAATCTCGGGTTGATGTAATACGATATGGAGTCGCGGTTGGTAGTGCACGCTCTCGGAATACCACTACGCGAATCGAGCGTCAAGTGTGGCACGAAAACTTGAGTGGTCTTTTGACTGGCCCGAACGTATGGGAGTACAATCCCGCAGCGGGTCCATGCGTGGTCCCAAGACAGACATTCCAGCATGGGTAACCAATTGCGTTGAGGCAAACTCGCGACCTCGAGTGCGAAGCCATCACTCCATCGCCTCGATCCAACCAGTATCTTTCCGGGAGAGCCAGGATGCACCGAATCTTATCACGATCGCAGAATCGACCGTCCCGTCGGGCCACCCTGATCCCCGCCCTGATCAACGCGGTGATCTGTACGATGCTTTGCACATCGCTCTCCACAGAAACTCAAGCGGCGAATCTGCCGCTAGTGGAGGATGTCGAGTCCCAACCGCTGAAGGCTCAGGTTCGACGTGTCGTGGAGGCCCTGCAGTATCTCGGAGAACCGCTAACCGACTCGCAGCAGAAGTCGCTTCAAGCGGCCCTCGATGACACCAATGCTGCGGACGCAATTAAAAAAATTCAGGAAGTGCTCGATCCGCTCGTGCTCGTTGGCGTGCACGTGAATCCCGAAAGTCGCGTCAAAGTTGCGCGGGGCGATGCGTCCGCGACTCTCCACGAGCAAGGTTGGCGGGTGTTCCTGGTCAAGGTCCACAATGAGGCGGGAGTCACCGCACCGCTGCGACTGAGCAGTCCCAATGCGGCTCCGCTCTATCAGCGTTCAACTTCTGCCGCCGATCCCAAGCCCAGCGTGCAGTTGAAAGATGTTCCCGATCGGTGGATGGATGCCGAGTTGTTCAACAAGCAGCCGCTTGAGCCCAACCTCTCAGGCCTGGCACTGGAATATCGCATCGCCCAAATCTACAGCCGCGACGCGGGGAAACGCGAAGCACGCTTGAATTTCGACGTTGGCCAGGGAACGCAAGACTTGGGATTCCGCAACGAGGTGGCAGTCCTTTTCCGCTGCGAGCCCGCCGTCAAGGTGGAACTCGACATCAAGGACGTCGATGGTAAACCGACCACAGGCCAGTTCGTTTTCCGCGACGCCAAAGGTCGAATTTATCCTTCCAAGGCACGTCGCCTGGCACCCGATTTCTTTTTTCACGACCAAGTCTATCGCCACAGCGGTGAACACGTACTGTTACCGCCGGGCAAGTACCAAGTGACGTACACGCGCGGACCGGAATATCGGATTCAAAACCGGGAAATCGAAGTTCCCGCAGCAAAAACGCACCAGGAATCGTTCCAACTGGAGCGTTGGATCAAACTGGTGGATCATCGCTGGTTCTCGGGTGACCATCATGTGCACGCCGCCGGCTGCGCCCATTATGAAGCGCCAACGCAGGGTGTCGGCCCCGAGGACATGATGCGACATATTCTGGGTGAGGATCTGAATGTCGGCTGCGTTCTGTCGTGGGGACCTTGCTGGTATTTTCAGAAACAGTTTTTCGAAGGCGACATCCATAAGCTCTCGACTAAAGACTATTTGATGCGCTACGACATCGAGGTCTCGGGGTTTCCCAGTTCTCACGCCGGACATCTGTGCCTGCTTCGACTCAAGGAGGACGACTATCCCGGCACGTCACGGATTGAAGACTGGCCCAGCTGGGACTTGCCGGTGCTGAAATGGGGCAAGCAGCAGGGCGGTGTGGTCGGTTTTTCGCACAGCGGCTGGGGCATGGAGGTGCCGGATTCGGAAACGAAGTTGCCGAGTTACGCGATGCCGAAGTTCAACGGGATCGGTGCGAACGAATATATTGTGGACGTCGTGCATGACGCCTGCGATTTCATTTCCAGTGTCGACACGCCGATCATTTCCGAACTGAGCGTCTGGTATCACACGCTCAATTGCGGGTACCGCTGCCGCATCAGCGGTGAAACCGATTTTCCTTGCATCTACGGGGAACGCGTGGGATTGGGGCGGTTGTACGTCAAGCTGGACTCCAGTCAAGCTCTGGAATACGACCCTTGGGTTCACGGCTTGCGGGACGGCCGCAGCTACTGTTGTGACGGGTTGAGTCACTTGATCGATTTTTCGGTCAACGGCTTGGGCGTGGGTGAAGCCGGCAAGGACGGACAGCCGAGCGTTCTCGCGTTGACCGGGAGTCCCACCATTCAGGTCACAGCGAAAGCGGCCGCATTGTTGGAGCCGACACCTCGCAATGACATCCGCAACCGGCCACTGAAGCAGCAGCCATACTGGCACGTGGAGCGAGCGCGAATCGGCGACTCGCGGAAGGTACCCGTGGAGCTGATCGTGAACGGACAGCCGGTTGCGCAAACGGAAATCGTCGCCGACGGCTCCATCCAAGATCTACGTTTCAACTATCAACTCAAGCAATCGAGCTGGGTAGCCTTGCGCATCTTTCCGAGCTGCCACACGAATCCGGTATTTGTGGAGGTCGATGGCAAGCCGATCCGGGCCAGCAAACGCAGCGCTCAGTGGTGCCTGGATGCGGTGGATGTTTGCTGGAAAGCGAAGGAATCGGCGATCCGCGAATCGGAGCGTGCGGAGGCTCGAGAAGCCTACGATGTTGCCCGGCGATCCTATGCGAAGATCCTGTCGGAGTCGCAACCCGATTCACCCTAGGCTCAATGCCCCGACTGGCGACCGTCGAACCTTGGCAGCCGGCCGCCCCTCCCCCCCCATAAAGTCACATCGATCGGTGCGGTCGTCAGCGAGGCAACCGGGTTTCGGGCATTGTTTTGGCGGAAAATTCCCCTCCCGGGCGCGTTCGATGGTACCTTTTCGTAGGCGACCTTGGGATCGACACCTCTCCGGCGATGTGATCTGCTCGCCGTGCTCCGATCCTATCCCGCAAGCCTGGACTGGGACGCAAGCCTGAACTGGGCCGCTCCGTGAACCCTGCTGGGCACCGCAGGTTGGCAGCCTAACCGTTCAAGCCCCCTAAAAAATCCCGGTGCCCTGCCGGCACGGCAATTTTTGATGGCTGCCTGGCGCGATTTGGTGCTTATTGGAAATGACCGCACAGCGCATTTAACGCATTTGGGTTACAAATAGTTGCAGTTTTGTTTCATTTGAATTACAAGTAGCCCAAACGATTTCTTCATTTATGTCTTACGGGAGGTTGAATTGATGTCGCGTACGCAACGTATCAAAGGCGGTTTCACCCTCGTGGAACTGCTGGTCGTCATCGCCATCATCGGAATCTTGGTGGCACTGCTGTTGCCTGCGGTTCAAGCGGCTCGTGAAGCTGCTCGCCGAACTCAGTGCAACAACAACCTGAAGCAACTCGGATTGGCGTGCCAGAACTACGCTGACAAGAACCTGGAAAGCATGCCGTGGAACTGGGACATGGGTAGCACCCATGGTGGCGTTCCTCCCGCTGGTCAGACATACGGTTACGTTAAGAATTTTTCCTGGCTGGTGTCGGTGCTTCCGTACAACGAAGGCTCGATCATCTACGATCAGATCAACTTTGCTGACCCGAACGGTAACACCGGTATCATTAACAACCCGAACCCGAATATTGTTCCTCCCGTGAAC
>JBJOLO010000625.1:0-4002 GCA_046045565.1 Planctomycetota bacterium
CTCGGTAACGCCACGCGCCGGCCCGATGCCGGTCGTATTCGAACCCCTCCGATTCGGCGTATCGGACGACATCCAGCCAATGCACACCCCACGACTCGCCGAAACGCGGACTTGCCAACAGCCGATCGACCAGGCGCTCCGTCGTGTCAGGCTCCTCGGTCTCGGACGCTTCATCCAGCTCGCCGGGCATCGGAACACGCCCGATCAAGTCAACGAATATCCGCCTTGCGAAAGTCGCGAAACCTAACGGCGGGGCAGGGGGGAGCTCGATCTTCTCCAAGCGTGCCAATACGAACAGGTCGGCCCGCACTCTCGCACGACGTGCGTGTTCCTTCGAAAGCAATGTTGGCGTGGCGTGTCTTAATCGTGGTCGCAACGACCAGTGACCGCGCTCTTCCGCTGAATACGCCGCCGGGCTGTCCTCGCCCTTCAAGCGCCCCGCATCCTCGAAGCCGACGACACCGAAGCTCCACGCAATGAACCACGTGGCCAGTCTTGCGGCATAAGATGACCGAGTGACGGTGCGAACCCGGCGACGCAACGACACTACCGTGGCATCAATGATCCCGGCATCAGTCCGCTTGGCATCCTGAATCATCGAATCGCCAACTTCGTTCGGCTTGCATCGCGTGCCGCGCGGCAAGGCCTCATGCCATTTCAGCCCACCAGCGGCTGAACCGTAATCGATCGACGTCCGAGGCATAAGCTACTCGTAAAACAGAACGAGAAATCGCGAATGACCTCGCCCAGCTTGACGGCTCCCACACTGCCGAGCAAGCACCTACGGTTGAAATTGATACGAATACAGGTCGGCATCCTGCACTTCGATTCGCAGACGAATCGGCTTTCCATTCAAGACTTTCAGATCGGGCGAGTCCTTCCACGCCACCGCTTGATCGAGCGAATCGCCGTACACCGGATGACAATCAGCCAAGCTGAATCCCGGCAGCGGCATGCCGTCTTCGTCTTGAATCTCGATTCGCACGGAGCCTGCCGCGGAAGTCGCGACATTCAGAGACAACCGACTTCCCGTGAAGCGTAATGGACGCGTCACCAGTTCACCGCCGAAAAGCGGGGCATGCAACGACACGAATCCGTCGACTCGCAAACTGTAACGTCGTATCACGCCGCCTTTTTCCTGTAAGGTTCGCTCGGTCACATACAGGGAAATCTCGTCTGGACCATCTTCAAGCGACGACTTGGTCTCCACCAATCCCCAATTCTGGTACGTATCGCCGTAGAACCAACTGTCCGTTCGTCGCAAACCGGGACGCAAGAACGATTCAGGCCACACGGAAAAATGCTGCCGGTCACGACTGGCGATCAGCATGCCGTCCGTCACCGCCGTCCCTTCGCGCGTCGACCCCTTCGCGCGAACTTGTCGATATTCGTATCGCGGCAATGCCTTCGCCGACTCCGTCCAACCGCGATCGATATACCGCGTGGGAAACCCGAGTAGCAAATGGGGAGCCCGGTAATAGGGCACGATCTGATTGGTGTAAAGCTCACTCACTCGCCCCGGCGGATACTTTGCGCCGACAGGGTCTCTTACATCCACTAATTTTCCTTCTCCCTTCGCAGGAGCTGTCACTGCGCGGTACTCCAGGAACTGCGGCTCCGACCAATGCACGAAATCGCTCGACGTCGCCGTGCGAATATCACGGCCCTCGCGAAAGTCGCGGTGATATTCGCGGTACTCGTTTCGCTCCGCATCCCAAAAGGCGAGGTTCTGTGAGTCGAACGCACCGACGGTGATCACCGGATCGGGCTGGATCAACGACCAATGAATCCCGTCAGCCGACTTGAATGCGTAGAGTCCATGCTTCGGTCCACCGACTCCCAGGGCCTTGTATCGCGCGTCCGGATCGCACTTCGGATTCGTGTCCCGAAAAGGCACAAATGCGTGCGCCCCGACTCCGTCCCAGACGATGTTGTTCTTCTTCGAATCATTCCATGAGAACAATCCCAGTTTAGGCTTGAACCACGTGATCCCGTCTGTGCTCTCCGCGTAACAGTACACATCGCGCGTATTGGGTCGATCCTTTCCACCCAGATAGGAATAATGGCTGCCCCGATAATACATCCGGTATTTCGGCCCGTCCTGAAACACCGTGATGTAATTCGTGCCGTTCCCTTCCCAGGACTCGTCGGTGACAAGCGCAACACTCCGAGGAATCGGCGAATGCAACCGCAGTTCCGCGCCCCGCAACTCGCCGATCAACCCGTCCTCAACAAATAACTCGCGTCGCGAACCGATATCCACGACCTGCGCAGTCGCTGTTGCCGTCCACGCAAGCAGCCACACCGATGTCGCATACGCCAACAATCCCGATAGTCCGCTCTTAGGGTAGACCATCTCATGTCGCTCCGCTTTGCCGATTTGTATGCCCGTTCAAACCGCGATCAACTCACAAGTCTCTCGCTCAACATCAAGCTACTTCGTTGCCAGCTCGTCGCTTAGTTGTCCGCGAGTCGCTTGCCTTTCAATTGCGGGCGCACCGTTGGTCCGAATCCGACATTCGCCTCGGTGTCGAGCGTCAGTTCCTGGTCTGCGAATTTCATTCGCAAGGTCAGGCTGAATGGGGTCTCGACATAATAGATGCGAGCCGAGAACGTTTCGTCATCGACCCACGCACCACTCGCTGCTACCGGTTGCTCTGCTTGAACTCCCCATGCGAAGCGACCTTTCATCCATTGTTTGTGTCCGCAAACAAGTCGCTGCTCTTTGCCGTTGCTCCGCGACACCAGGGTCACCTGGCCCTCCGGCCCGCTGGTCTCGATGCTTAGTGTGTCGAGTCCCTGAGCATTCTCGGTGAATTGAAAACGGCGACCTGAAATCGACACGGCAGTTTTGCTTTTCGCATCTCCGGCCGGGTACGGGAGCACCAACGACTTCATGGCGGACTGCAGACGCGCTGCGTTCTCCGCATCAGCCGGCAACGCATCGCCTTTCATGGCCGGAAGCAGTTTATCCCACACCAGATTCAGCACCGCCTGCATATCCTTGACGCCGCTCGTGATGGCAAGCACCGCGTCTTGCTTCGGCATGACGATGCAGTACTGACCAAACGCGCCGTCGCCGCGATAGCATTCATTTCGAGATCGCCAGAATTGGAACCCATAACCTTGATCCCAATCACTTTGCGGATTGCTGCCGTTGGAAGTTTGCTTGCCGGTTGCCATCGCGACCCATGCGGGCGTTAACAACGGCTTGCCGTACCACATCCCTTGCTGCAAATAGAGTTGTCCGAACTTTGCGATATCTTCGGTTCGGACGTTCAATCCGTAACCGCCGAGCGTGATGCCGCCGGGACATTTGCCCCAGGTCGGGTCGTCGATCCCGAGCGGATCGAACAATCGCGGCCGCAGGTATTCGAGCACCGTTTCGCCGGTCTGCTTCTGCACGATCGCCGACAGCATATACGTAGCCGGCGTGTTATACATGAAGTGCGCCCCTGGCTTATGCGGAACCTCGTGAGCGAGAAAGGTCTTCACCCATGTCGGCTCACCGGCCGGCAAACGCGGTTCCGTTTGATGGCCCGTCGACATGCTGAGCAGATCGCGGACTCGCATCGACTTGAGATTGCGACTCGGCTCCGCAGGTGCACTGTCGGGAAAAAACTTCAGCACCTCGTCGTCCAGACTGAGTTTCCCCTCGGCGATCGCCATCCCGACTGCCGTCGAGGTAAAGCTTTTACTCAGCGAGTACAACTCATGGCGACTGGCCGAGTCATATGGCGCCCACCATCCTTCGGCGACGACATGACCATGACGCACCAGCATGACACTGTTCATTACCGCGATCTGCTGATCTGCGGCTTGAACGAACTCGAGAATCGCCTTCGACGAGATCCCTTGGGCTTCCGGACTACTGCGAGGCAACTTCAACGAATCGCCATCGGCGGCTCGAGCCACAGCGGTCCAGGCACCGAAAATCAACAACAATGCCAAGAAACGATCGGCCATCTGGTTGTTCCCTCAACACGGTTCTTTGATCGTCGA
>JBJOLO010000626.1:0-9319 GCA_046045565.1 Planctomycetota bacterium
CACACTTTCGCGATGGACCACGTTTGCGGTCGGATCGCACGTGAAGCCGTTGCCTCGATACGCGTTCGGCAATCGATCGCCAGTAAAGATTTTTACTCCGCACGCCGCAGTGAATTGCCCCGCATGTAGATTCGAAGTCGTCCAGGCTCGCGTCAGCGCAAACAGCGCTGACTCTTCGCCGAATCGAGCCACATCATGGACCACGGCGGGGATCGCCACCTGCGGATTGCGGCGAAGGTACTCGTCTTCAATCACAATATGCTGTAGCGGGTTGCGGTTACTGCACACGAAGCGTTGGCCATAATCGTCGAATGCCAAGCCGAATTGACCGACGCCGGATACCGCTTCGAAAACGCCTGTGTGCGGATGGAAGCGAAAGTCGCGTCCGCTAATCGATACCTCAGCCCGTTCGGGCTTCCTGGGATCGACAATCGTGCCGCCCCGCAATCCGTTTGCCACATAAATCCAACCGTCGCGACCCAGCCGCGGGTGATTCGCTCGAAGTTGCGAATTCTCCTGCGTGAAACCGGTGTACCACGTTTCCCGCTCATCCGATCGACCGTCTCCGTCGCGATCTGCGAAGTAGACCACCGCGCCCGCCAGCGTCACAAAAGCACCCTGGCGCCACGGCTGCACGCCTGTCGCAAATAGCAACTGATCAGCAAACACGACATCCCTTTCGTACCGACCGTCGCCATCGCGATCCTCAAGAATGCGTATCCGCGATTTCGGCTGTTCGCCAGCCGCCGGGCCGTGCGGATAATCGCCCATCTCCACCACCCACATCCGACCACGCTCGTCAAATCGAATCGCAACCGGATCGACAACTTGCGGCTCGTGAGCAGCCAGCTCCACCTGCAGCTCGTTATCCGTCTGCAGGTACTTCAGGGAATCTTCGGGCGAGACCGGATGCGTCGCAGGCGCCGGTAAGTTTTGCGAGGCGGGACCCGGCGGCGCAGCATTGAGACTCGTGACACCGGCAAGCATTACAGCGAGGCTCACCCCCATCGCTGCGGCAACCAGCGCCATCAACGATTTCAGACCAGCCCAACGTGGCAACGCGCATCCTGACCCGCCGGAGGCTCCGTGGTGGATGGCAACCGGGTACCCGTGTGAAGCTCGACCGATCATGGCTTGCCCTTTCACGAAGAGATCATCGCAGCCGAGTCGCAGAACGACTGCTCTGGCGAAGCAGAACACAGGTTCGCCAACGCAATTCGCTTCGGCGCACCGTCATTCAACCGCATCGTTGTTTTCGATCGCAATCAGACCTGAGCGCCCAGCAGCCAGGCGAGCAGTCCTTTTTGAGCATGCAGTCGATTACCGGCCTGGGCAATGACCACGCTGTTGGGGCCGTCAATGACCTCGGCGGCGACTTCCTCGCCACGATGCGCCGGCAGGCAGTGAAGGAATTTCGAATGGGCCGGAGCATGGCTCATCAACTTCGCGTTCACTTGGTAATTCGCAAACGCCTTTTGCCTGACCGCCTTCTCCGACTCTTGCCCCATGCTCGTCCAGACATCGGTATACACGGCGTCCGCGCCTTGCACCGCATCTTCGGGCTTGATCAGGATCTCCAATTGGGATTCAGGCACTTCCCGCTTGAGTTGCTCCAGAAACGCGCCTTCGAATTGATAGCCGACGGGCGAGGCGATCGCCATGCGCACGCCCAGTTTCCCACTGGCGACAGCCAGGCTGCTGGCGACATTATTCGCATCACCGATGTAGGCGATCTTGGCTCCATCGAGCGACCCGCGGACCTCCAGTAGCGTGAACAGGTCGGCCAGAGCCTGGCACGGGTGGGCTTTGTCGGTCAAGCCGTTGATGACCGGGCAGTCGCTGTACTTCGCGAGTTCCTCCACATGCGCCTGCGAGTTCGCTCGGCAGACAATCGCATCGACGTATTGACTGATCACTCGCGCGAAATCGGCAGTGGTTTCCCGCTTGCCCCAACCGACATCATCACCGAGGAACAGCGTGTTGCCGCCCAGGTGCGCCATCCCGGTTTCAAAGCTGACGCGTGTCCGCAGCGACGGCTTTTCGAACAACAGCGCCAACACGCGGCCGGGCAGGAGCGTCTCGCGTATCCCGCGATGCAACTGCCGCTTCAGTTCCGCGGTGATTTCGAAGATCCGGTGAATTTCAGCCGGAGTCAGGTCAAAAACGTCGAGTACGTGTCTCATGCCCTTGATTCCTCTCCACCCGCCAACTCATGTTGCTTAGCCAATCGGTGTCGCTTGGCAAAACCAGATTGCAGGGACGACCCAGGTTGCAGGGCCAGCCCGTATTGCATGGCCACACCGGCACATGCCTGCGATCAGCCGCCGACCACTTCTTTGATTGCCTGAATGAGCACATCGCAGCCTTCTTCCGCCTGTTCGATCGAGAGGTTCATGGCGGGCAGCAGCCGGATGACGGTGTTGTGAGTGCAATTGATTAGCAGTTTGCGCTCCATGCATTTTTTCACCACGGGGGCGCCATCGACGGCCAATTCAATGCCGATCATGACGCCGGCGACGCGAACGTCCCGTACCAGTTCACATTCAGCGCGAAATGCCTCAAACCGCTTTCGGAAAACTTTTTCCAACTGCAGAGCGCTGTCGAGCAGGTTCTCATGGGCGATCGTTTCGAGCGTTGCGATACCGGCTCGAGCGGCAATCGGATTGCCTCCGAAGGTGGCCGCATGCATACCGGGTCGCAAGCTGGACGCGATTTCGCGTTTGGCCACCATCGCGCCGCCCGCGATCCCGCTGCAAAGGGCTTTCGCCAGCGTCATGATGTCGGGTGTTACGCCTGCACGCTGGTAACCGAACCAATGCCCCGTGCGACCGCAACCGGTCTGTACTTCGTCAAAAATCAACAACAGTCCGTGGTCGTCGCAAAGCTTGCGCAAACCTGCCAGAAAATGCGGAGGCGGAATGCGCACGCCGCCTTCGCCTTGAATCGGTTCAATCATCAACGCGCACGTTTCCTCGTCGATCAACTTCTCCACCGCCGCAAGATCGCCGAACGGAGCGTAGACGAAACCGGGTACGAGCGGTCCGAGCCCTTCGTGGTACTTCGGTTGTGCGGTGGCCGTCAACGAACCGAGCGTCCGACCGTGGAAGCCGCCTTCAAATGTGATGATCTTGTATCGTTCTTTCGGTGAATGCAGCCGCGCCAGTTTGATGGCGGCTTCGTTCGCTTCCGTTCCGGAATTGCAGAAGAACGCCTGACCATTGAAACTGTGCTCGGATAACAGCTGAGCCCAACGACCTTGAACGTCCATATGCCATGTGTTCGGCACATGGATCAACGTCGCGACCTGTTCCTGAACCGCTTGTACGACCGACGGCGGACAGTGCCCCAGCAGATTGCATCCCCAGCCTGGAAACAGGTCGAGATACCGTGTGCCTTCGCTGTCCCAAACCCACGATCCTTCACCCCGAACCAAATTGACCGGGTAGCGGTTGTAATTGGGGATCACGTATTTTTGAAAGAGCTCGACCGTGGACCGGGAACTCATCTCCGTGACAGTGGCCATCGATTTACTCCTGTTTGTTCTGAAAGCGGACCGTGAAATGCGGGGCGAAAAAAGCCAGCAAGCGGCCGCGAGCACTGATTTGCCGCGCCGCGCGAGGCAAATCAATCTTTGATGATCTCCGTGCCGACACCTTGTGTCGTGTAGATCTCAAGCAGCAACGAGTGACGCAATCGTCCGTCGATGATGTGAACTTTGCGCACCCCGCGTTCGATCGTATCGAGGCATGCCTCCACCTTGGGAATCATGCCCGACTCAATCGCGCCGGTTTCGATCAGTCGTTTCGCTTCACTCGCCGTCAGCGAGTAGATCAGCGAGTCGGGATCGTTTTTGTCGCGACGCACGCCGTTCACGTCGCTCATAAACACGAGTTTCTCGGCGCCTAATGCTTGGGCAACGGCAGTCGCTGCCGTGTCGGCGTTCACGTTGTACTTCTGGCCCTGCTCATCAATGCACATCGACGGAATCACGGGAACCTGTCCGGCATAGCACAGGTTCTCGATCGTCGTGCGATCGACACGCGTCACTTGCCCGACGAACCCCAAATCGACCGGCGGACCTTCGCGACTCGGGAGCAACATCTTTTCGCCGAAGAGGACATTGGTCGAGCGAAAATTCAAATTCATTGCCCGCCCGCCATATTCCTCAATCTTCTTCGCGATCGTTTCATTGGTTTGATAGGCGAGCACTTCCTCGACGATCTTCAGAGTAGCCTCGTCGGTGTAGCGACGCCCTTGGATGAATCGCGGAACGATCCCGGCCGCATCCATCGCGCGACTGATCGCGGCGCCCCCGCCGTGTACGATCACCGGCCGCATGCCGACCGTTTCCATGAAGACGATATCGATCAACACGTGCCGCAGCGCATTCTCATCTTCCATGACACTGCCGCCGAGCTTGATCACGGTGACCTTGTCGCGAAAACGCCGGATCCAACCGAGCGCCTCAATCAGCGTATCGGCCTTTTGTATGGCTTCTAACAACCGAACGTGCTCCGCCCCCAGGGCTTACAATTTTGATGTTTGGGAAACCGCATATTTTAGGAGTTGCCGGATTCGAGTGTCAACGAGCACCGGGGCGGGGGTGCTTTGCGATTTTTGGCCCAGGCGGTACAACGATCGATCGTGGAAGGAACCTCTCCAACCGGAAAAATCGCGGTCCGCGGAGCATCTTTGCATGGATTTGCGACTGACGGGCAACTCGGCGGTGGTCACGGGCGGTGCCAGCGGAATCGGTGCGGCTACCGCTCGACTGCTAGCGGCCGAGGGCGTCCGCGTCGCCATTTGGGACCGCTCGGACCAGGTCACCGCATTCGCCGAGGAACTGGCGCGGGAGTTCCAGCTGCCTGCCCTCGGCATCCCCACCGACGTGACCCGCGCCGACAGTGTTGCGCACGCACTGCAGGCGACATTAGCGGCATTCGGCCGAATCGATCATCTGGTTCATGCCGCCGCCATCGGATCCGGGAAGTTCGGCTTCCCGTTCACGAATCTTGCACCCGATGATTGGATCAAGACGCTCGATGTCAACATCCTGGGCATGGTGCGCGTCGCCCATGCCGTTGCCCCCACCATGATTGCGAGGCGGGAAGGTACTTTTGTTTTCGTCGCCTCCGTCGCCGGACAGATCGGATCGCAAACCGATCCGCCCTATAGCGCGTCGAAAGCGGCGAACATCAATTTCGCCCAGTGCATGGCGAAAGATCTCGCTCCTCATCGCATTCGGGTGAATACCATTTGCCCGGGCATGGTCAAAACGCCGCTCAACCACGACGTTTGGAAAGCATGGCACGATCAGCAGCCGCCGGACCAGCGCAAAAGCTACGAGGAATGGGCCGATGCGAAGGTTCGGTCCGTTATACCGCTGGGCGAGTGGCAAACGTCGGAAGATATCGCCAACATGATTGTGTTCCTATCGAGTGCTCGAGCGGCGCACGTCACCGGACAGACCATCAATGTCGATGGCGGTTTTGTCATGCACTGGTAGGCCTGATGTGGCATTCCAAGATCGATTGCAATCTCGATTGCGAAATGAGCATACGATGGCGAAATCCATAGCGGGAGGGATCCGACCATGAGCGAGCCGATTATCAGCGTGTCGGGGCTACGGGGAATTGTAGGCGACAGCTTAACACCCGAGTTGGCACTGCGTTTCGCCGTGGCTTTTGCTGCGGGATTGAGCGACGGGCCGATCGTTTTGTCTCGAGATGGCCGCACCACAGGCCGCATGCTGGCTGATATTCTGCGCGGCGCGCTCTGCGCGGCCGGTCGCGACGTGATTGATGCCGACGTGGCGGCCACGCCAACGCTCGGTGTGTTGGTACGAGCCACGCGCGCGGCAGGCGGAATTCAGATCTCCGCCAGCCACAATCCGCCTGAATACAACGGACTCAAGTTATTCGCGCCCGACGGCCGCGTGCTCACCGCCGCTGCCGGCAATGTTGTGCTCGACCGGTTCCGCAACGGCAAGCCGCAGTGGGTCGGTTACCAACGGATTGGTACGTCGCGGCGATGTGAGGATACGCTGTCCGATCATCTCGGATTGGTGACGGCAGTGGTCGATGTGGAACGCATCCGCCGATTCGGCTTCCATGTGCTGCTCGATTCGAATCATGGATCGGGCGCGCTCCTGGGGAAGAGATTACTTGAGTATCTGGGATGCCAAGTGACGGTGTTGGGGGCCGAACCCACGGGGCAATTCGCGCACCCGCCGGAACCGACGGCCGAGAATCTGATCTCGGTCGGCGACCGCGTCCGGTCGGCCAAAGCGGCCGTTGGATTCTGCCAGGATCCGGACGCCGATCGCCTGGCGTTAATTGATGCATCGGGCAGTTACGTTGGCGAAGAGTACACGTTGGCGGTTTGCGTTGCGCATGTTTTGAATTCGCGAAGCGGTCCGATCGTGACGAACTGTTCGACGAGTCGCATGACGGAGGATTTAACGTTGCGCGCCGGCCTGCCGTTTCATCGTTCGGCGGTGGGCGAAGCCAATGTGGTGGACATGATGAAGTCCGTGGGCGCGGCGTTTGGCGGCGAAGGCAACGGCGGTCCGATCGATCCTCGCGTCGGGTATGTGCGAGACAGTTTTGTGGGAATGGCGCTGGTGCTCGATGCCATGTCCGCACGCGACGCGACCTTGTCGCAACTGATCGCTGAGATCCCTCGCTATGCGATTCACAAAGCGAAGCTCGAGCTTCCTCGGGAAAAGATCGCACCGGCCCTGGATCAATTGGCGAAAAGTTTTCCCGGCGCGGAAGTCAATCGCATGGACGGCGTGCGACTGGACTGGCCCGGCAAATGGCTGCTGGTTCGTGCCAGCAACACCGAACCGATCGTGCGACTGATCAGCGAAGCCCCCACTCCCACCGAATCGGCCGCACTGTGCGAACAGGCCGAGGCCGTGATGCGGGATCGATCTTGAGACCACTTTTCGAATTGAATGCCGAGCAATGACATGTTCATCCATCCTCGCGTGTTCTTGTTTGCCTGATCATGAAACCGCAATCATCCGAACTTTCCGCAGCAGCGCAACCTGCTGAGAATTCGTCTTTCTCGGGTTGGACATACGAGACGCTGGGAGTTCGGCCCATTATTAATGCGGCGGGAACATACACAGCGCTCGGCGGATCGTTAATGCCGCCCGAGGTTCTCGATGCCTGGCGCGCGGCAGCGGGCTGTTTTGTCGATCTTCTCGAGTTGCAAGATCGCGTTGGGGAACGGATTGCACAAAGGATTGGAGTCGAAGCGGCACTGGTGACGAGCGGCGCGGCAGGTGGAATCGTGCTCGGCACCGCCGCCGCACTCACCTATCGCAACCCCGAGCGCATCGGTTCTTTGCCCTTGCAGGCGGACGCGCGCCGCGAGGTGATTCGCCAGAAAACGCACCGCGACGAATACGATCAGCAAGTGTTTGCCTGCGGCGTGGAGTGGGTCGAAGTGAAAACACTCGCTGATTTGGAATCCGCCATCGGCTCCCGCACCGCCATGATGTTCGCGTACAACCTGCACGAATCGGCGGGCAGCATTTCACACCGCGACTGGATCGCGGTCGCTCAACGTTATGCAATTCCCACGTTGCTCGACGCTGCCGCCGACACGCCGCCCGTCGAAGCGCTGCGCTATTACAACGACCTCGGCTTCGATATGGTGGTCTTCAGTGGAGGCAAGGCGCTGCGAGGACCTCAGGACACCGGACTGTTGCTCGGTCGCCGCGACCTGATCGCCGCAGCCAAACAAAACACCTCGCCGCACGGCAACACCATCGGACGGGCCATGAAGGTCGGCAAAGAAGATCTGGTTGCCCTCTGGGCCGCCGTCGAGCGTTACCTGCATTTGGATCATGCTGCCGAAAAGCGCGAGTGGGAGCGTCGTTTGGAGGTGATCGAACGGCGCCTCGCTGAAGTCCCGACCGTCATCACACGACGCATCGAACCGCCCGTGGCCAATCGCTTTCCCCACTTGCTGATTCATTGGGACGAACAACGAATCCAACTAGGCCCGACCGAGCTGCGAACAAAGCTCGCTGCAGGCCAACCGTCGATTGCCACAGCCCGAGTTCACGGGACGGGAGACGATGGTTTCTTGGTATCCGTCGTGACGCTGCAGCCCGGCGAGGAAACCATCGTGGCTGCCCGACTCTATGAGTTCCTCTCGCGTGCGGCAGATTGAATTGATCGATGACGAATGGATTAGTCCCAGAGTTGGCTGCTATGTCGAATTCGGCTCTCTAGCCCGTGCTCTCGAGCCTCCGCGGCGAAGCTCGGCTTGTTTCCCGTCGGTAAAAACTCGCTCACCAACCGGCCGTTGGCATCCAGTCCCTTGACTTGGAGTGAAAACAGATCGCGAGTCGCGAATTGCTGGTCGGGACCCAGACCGTTCACTTCGGTAATGCGCGTGATTCTTCGCGACCCATCGACGCTGAATCGCGTGAGCTGCACGACGAGTTGAATCGCCGAGGCCACCTGAGCGCGCGCTACGTACACGGGCAATTCGACATCGGACATCAGCGATAATGTTTCCAGACGCACCAGGGCATCGCGAGGCGTGTTGGCGTGGACCGTCGTGAGACTGCCGGCATGGCCGCTGAGCATCGATTGGATCATATCGAGCGCCTCGCCGCCGCGAACTTCGCCGACTAAGATTCGGTCGGGCCGCATTCGCAACGAAGCGACAAATAATTGTCGGATCGTTACGCCACCGCGCTCAAATTGATCGGGCTTCTGGACTTCCAAGTAGATGCAATGTTTCTGCATCAGTTTCAACTCGGAAGTATCCTCGATCACGATCACGCGTTCTTCTTCGGGGATCGATTCCGAAACTGCGTTGAGCAACGACGTTTTTCCCGTTCCGGTACCACCCGAGACCACGGTATTCTTGTGGAGCCGCACGCAGATATCGAGGAACTCGCGGGCCTGCTCCGTAATGCTGCCGTAGGCGACCAAATCGTTCATGGTCATGCCGCCTCGCTTGAACTTGCGGATGTTCAAGCAGGTGCCGGCTCGACAACCGGGCGGAATAATCGCATGGACTCGGGAGCCGTTCGGCAGTCGGGCATCCAGGATCGGTTGTTCCGAGGTGACGCGTCGTCCGACCCATTGGGCGATATTGTTCACCGCCGACTGCAACGCATCCTCGCTCGCGAACGACGCGTCGGTCTCATACACCTTACCCGCCCGTTCAACGTAAATGTCGTTGTATCGATTCACCATGATTTCCGTCACCGAGTCATCGATGAGAAAATCGGCGATCGGCTTCAGAAAATAGTCGGTGCTGGCTTCGAAGATTTCAGAACGTGACATCG
>JBJOLO010000636.1:0-5264 GCA_046045565.1 Planctomycetota bacterium
TCGACGATACGCTGTGCGATGTCGACACCCTCCGCGCGCCATCGCAGCAGCGTCGGGTACTGCAGCTCCGGAATGACCTTGCTGGGATACGCGGCGATATTTCCTTCATCCAGGCACCAGCCGACGCAGTCGACTTGCGAGTTCGGCTGATCGAACGCGCTGAATCGCGCGGCGAGCCATTCGTCAGGCGTGATGGCGGTGAGCTTCGGCCCCATCGCGACGGCGTCGTAACCGACATCGTTGTTCACGTAAATACGACGACGGCGATTCACGGCCGCACGGTGGGTGTCTGACAACTCGATCAGGCCGGCCTTGCGCGAGATGGCGGCGAACAGCGTATCGGCAATCAACTTCATGCCCGCATCACCGGGATGCCCGAACCGTCCGTTCAGGGATTGATCCGACCGGTAAACGCTGATGTCCACAAACGTACGGTGCGTTGGATCTTCGGCGCAGACTCTTTGTTTGATCGCGTCGAGTTCCGGCTTAGCAAACAGGATATTGCCGGTCACGAAGATTTGCGGATCGCTGGCTGCCTTCAAGTCGTCCAGCATGGCCTTCAGGCTCTTTTGAAATGCATCCGCATCAAAGCCTTGCGACGGCACGTTTTCTCCGCACTGCAAGACCACGATATGTGCTTTCCAATCGAGCTGCTTCTTGATCTTTGCGGCGTTGTATGCGGCATACTCACGCTCGAGAATGTTCGCGATATTCAGGACATTCTCGACGGACGGACTTCCGTTGACGGGCGTCGGCTCCAGTATCAATCGGCCACCGGTGCGCGCATCGATGGCTGCGGCAAGTTGATGAACGTAGTCCTTGGCTGGAGCGCTGGCGGCCATGCCCCAATTGCCGTCCCAGCCGATGTCCGGTTTCGGACCGTGGAGCGTAAGACTGTTACCGAGAAACAAGATCCGCCCAGCATGAAGCCCGCCCAATTTCTGCTGGCCGAGTACCTGCGTCGGCGGGAGGTAGATCAACAGCAACAACAGACAAAAAGACGAAGCGACACGAAAGAATCGGTAAGGCACGTCCATGCGAGGCTTCCCTTAAGAAACTCGGATCCCGTTAACGAGCGACCACTTCAACAAGCTGGATTGGCCGGCACCGAGGTTCCATCGTCAGGGCGATCCCTAAATCGACGCCCCCGCAAACGGTTTCAGGCGCACTTCCCGCAACTGCCAAAATTCAAGCCCAGCGAAGGGGGCCCCGTCGAAACGCCCAGCTAAGAGGATCGATGGTTACCAAGAACTCGTATACGTCCTGCCCCAGATATCGGTAAGCGTCACGGTCGTCAAGAACTTGGTTCCGAAGCTCGAACCAACCCACGATTTCGGAATCACGAGATCTGTCGACCATACGGTCGCCGAAGTTCCGAACGAAATGGGCGCGATGTAGGGTTTGGTCTTGTCGGGTGTGTCGAGCAGCGCGTTCGTTGTGGCGTTGAACCCCAGCCGTTCGTTGAGGTCCAAGGTGTGGTTGGCGACCGTGAGCTTGGTCGACTTATTCACAATGGTCACTTGCACACGATTGAACAAGGTTTGCTCATCGTCGGTGGTAATGAGCACCCGGCCATCGATCTTGCTGGTCGGCTTGGTTGTGACCGTCGCCGCCAGCGTGTTCGTAGAGGTCGGAACGGTCAGCAACATCGGGTTTACATGCGGGTCGAAACCGAAATTGTTCGCTCCGTACTGCGACGTCGGATTCTGGAGTTGCCATTCCAAGGAGTAAGGAGTGCCGACGCGTATTTCCCAATGCAGATGATCGCCCAACGCCGTGCCCGAGTGCCCGACCTGACCGACTTGGTAACCTTGCGCCACCGCCGGTGTCTGACCAGCAGTCGCGGCGGCCTGCAGGCTCGGATCAACGCTGCTCAGATGCATTTAAAACGTGTAGTAGGAGGTAAGTGTCTTCCCTGCGAACAGCACGGGTTCAGGGAAGGTGTGTTTCAGGATCACCGTTAGACCGCCGTCGGCATAATTCTTGATGTCAAACAGAGTACCTGCAATGGGCGCCACAACGGGAGTGAACTCCAGTGCATCGACATCGATGCCTCGGTGCCAATCGTAGCCGCTGGTCGACACTTTGATCCGAGGACCGAACGCCGATTCAATTTCATTGAACGTGGTCCCGCTCACCGGCCAAATCGCCGTGGAACGCAGCGTCTGAAACGCCGTCGTCAGACTGACGCTGGCCGCTGAAGCAGAAGGCTGGATGGCAAACCCCGTGTCTCGCGACTTCCCGGCACCCGATAGAAGTGGCGGATTTGTTGTCAGCGAGTCCAACGCGGCATCAACAACCATGAACGATTTCGCAAAGCGATCGACTTTTTTGCCCAGCGAATTCTGAATGGCCCCAGCCGCAATGCTGGCTGAATGTCGGCCGGCCGCGAGCGCCGGCAACAAGAACTCGACCGTGTCCGCGTCGACAATATTGACCGCTGTCGCCTTGGTGTTGCAGTCAACCACCAGATCGGACGCCTGCACAGTCGCCGGATTTACCGGCTGATTGAAATCGGCGACGAGCCGCAAGGTCCCCATGGATTCCACTTGCGATTGCACCACGGAAAACGCCATCAAGCGCCGATCCTCCAACGTTTCCACTATCGGTTGGCATAACCGCTGCGGTCGTTTCGAAGGTCGCTTTTTCCGCGCGGGCGAAAGACGCTTCAACCACTTCATCTCCGACTCCTCTTCTTTACGCTTGTTTTCCTTCCGCTGCGAGCCACCCGCACCACATGCGGGAATCCGTCGCAGAGAAACCATGAGCGCATGCGACAAATTACTCGAATAAACCAAGCAATTCAATCGAATTCCTGACGATCGTGAACCCAACCCGCTTCAAGATGCGGAGTGTCAAGTGACATCCTTGAAGCATGCGCCTCGAGATTGACACCGAACGGCGGCGGCCCAATACTGGACACACACATCCACATTTGGCACCGCCACCAGAATGCACCCGCCCTGCCCCCCCCACCTCCAACACATGGCGTCACGCAACCAAGGAGTAACCCCATGAATCGCCTCATCGGATTAGGAAAGACTTCGCTGCTCCTCGTCGCATGCGGACTGTTGCTGGTCGCCGGAGCTGCCTCGGACGAACCGCCGGCGCGGTCGGCCAATCCCGACGACATGTCGAGCCCCTCAGCGGACCGACACGCGATGCCCGTGGAGTCAGCACGCGAGCAGGCGAAACTGCTTCACACCGTCTACGCCGCCACGCTGGATGTGATGCATGAGCGGTACTTTCATTCCGAACGCGCGCCGGTTCCTGCCCGCGCAATGGAGGATGTGTTTGCACAATTGGCGAGAGAACGGCATATTGAGGCACGCTGGATTGGCGTGAATGCGAGAACGATGAGTCTACCGCACGAGCCCAAAGATGACTTTGAACGCAGTGCGGCAGAGGCCCTGCGGTCGGGCAAACGCGAACACGAGTCGGTGGACGGCGGCTTCTACCGGCGCGCGGCACCGATCCCGCTCGGTGCCGGCTGCCTCGTCTGCCACGGCAACTTCGGCATGGAAACAAAGTCGCCCCGATTCGCGGGCCTGGTGATCAAGGTTCCCGTCAAGGAGCAAAACGATTAGGGATATGAAACGCAAATCGATACTGCTCACATTTCTCTTCGCCGTTTCCACGCTCGCGGTCCATGCAGACGATCGCGTCCTGTTCACGTTCGACAAGCCCGACTCAGCCACCCCGTGGCAAACCATCAACGACGGTGTCATGGGCGGACGCTCAGATGGCCGTGTTCGAATCAACGACAATAAGAACTTGGAATTCTTCGGCAGATTGTCGCTGGAGAACAATGGCGGCTTTGCCTCCGTCCGGGCGAAAGCAGGCAACATGGCACTCAAAAACGACGATTCGATCGTTGCTCGAGTGAAGGGAGACGGTCGGGAATACAGCATGAACTTGTATGCCCAACCGAGACTCGATGGGATCTCGTACCGGCAATCGTTCAAAACACGGAAAGACGAATGGATGGAAGTGGAACTGCCGCTCGCCAAGTTCGTCGCGACATGGAGAGGCAGAGTCTTCCCTGATCAAAAGCTTGAACCCGGCAAAGTGACAGGGCTTGGGTTCCTGCTTGGTGATAAAAGCGAGGGTGCTTTTAAGCTTGAAGTCGCATGGATCAAAGTCGCATCCGGCGGTGACGCGATTCGACTGGTGAATGTGGAATGCGAGGGCTCGTACGAGCATCATCTGCAAGGAATCTGCATCGATGCCAACTCGATCTTCTGGTCATTCACCACCACCCTTGTGAAGACCAATCGCGAAGGCAAACTGCTCAAGAAAGTGCCCGTCGCCAACCATCATGGCGACCTCTGCCACCACGATGGCAGGATCTATGTGGCCGTCAACCTTGGCAAGTTCAACGAACCAGAAGGCCAAGCCGACTCGTGGGTGTACGTTTACAGCGCCGCGACCCTGGAAGAACTTTCCCGCCATGAAACACAAGAAGTCGTTCATGGCGCGGGCGGCATCGGATATCGCGAGGGGCGATTCTACGTCGTAGGCGGCCTGCCGGATGGAGCCGAGGAGAACTACGTCTACGAATACGATGCTGATTTCAAGTTCCAGAGGAAGCATACGATCAAGAGCGGGCACACGCATTTGGGGATTCAAACCGCGACCTTTGCGCACGACCGCTGGTGGTTCGGTTGCTACGGGACTCCGAAACTCCTGCTGGTCACCGACGCCAACTTCCAGATGATGGGACGGCACGAATTCGACTGCTCGCTCGGAATTGAAGCCCTGCCCCATGGCCGCTTGCTTGCCGCATCGGGTCGTTGCGAGCAGGACAAAGACTGGTTCGGCGAGGTGCGAGTCGCCGTGCCAGATCCGAAGGCGGGACTCCGCTATCTGCCACGGGCGGAAGGCGAGAACAAATGACGAGCGACGAACATGGCCTTTGGCTTGGCCGCAGAGCTTTCCTGCAACAGGGAACACTTTTGCTCCTGGCCGCGAAGGCAAGCGTTGTGCGGCTTCGTGCTGAGGACGACGCACCGCGACTTCGCGTGGGACTCGTCACCGATTTGCACTATGCCGATAAAGCACCCAACGGCACACGGCATTACCGCGAGACACTGAGCAAACTCGAAGAAGCCGCCGCGGAATTGGAATGGCTGGAAGGCGATCTCAAAGCCAGCGACCAACCGGTCGTTGTCTTTGCCCATCAACGACTCGATGTGAACAACAGCTACGGCATCAAGAACCAGGCTGCGGTGAGAAAAGTTTTAGAAACGTCAGGCAAGGTGCTC
>JBJOLO010000647.1:0-23766 GCA_046045565.1 Planctomycetota bacterium
AAACAGGCGAGCCCGAAGCAGACGTACTTTCGACAAGCTTGCATGTTGAGCCTCTTATGGATCAAAATCATGGCCGCGCACTCCCAGGTTTCGGAACGCATCATTAACGGGTTGCATTGTAGCGTGCTCGCGCAAGCTACCTCAAGGAGTTTTCGTCATGCGTCGGTTATTCGCTCTCGTTTTCCTTCTGGCCAGTTTCACGCTGGCCTCTTCTTGCGGCGAAAGCGTCGCTCAGGAAAAAGCTCCGTCCTATCCGGAACACCAGGATCTTTCCTATGTTCTCGACGACGCAGGCACAAAGCAGCCGATTCAACAGGTCGTCGATTGGGAAAAGCGAAAAGGCCATATCCTGGCAAACATGCAGGTCGTGATGGGGCCGTTGCCAACGAGACCCCGCTCGCCGCTTGATATCAAGGTTCTGGAAGAGGAAACGATCGGCACGCTGGTGCGTAAAAAAATCGAGTACGCCACCGAACCCGCCGATCGCGTGCGGGCCTACCTGTTCCTGCCGGCAGATTCGACCAAACAAAAATTGCCTGCCGTGCTCTGCCTGCATCAGACCGTTCCGATCGGCAAGTCCGAGCCGGCAGGACTTGGCGGCAATCCGAATCTGCATTACGCGTTGCATCTCGCTCAGCGCGGATACGTCACACTTGCCCCCGACTATCCTTCCTTTGGCGAACACAACTTTGATTTCGATCCGGACAAATCGGGATATCGCAGCGGCACGATGAAAGCGATCTGGGACAACCTTCGCGCCGTTGATTTATTGCAGTTGCTGCCTCAAGTCGATGGTCAACGCATCGGTTGCATCGGGCATTCACTTGGCGGTCATAACACGATGTTCACGGCCGCTTTCGATCCCCGCATCAAGGCGATGGTGTCCAATTGCGGTTTCACGCGATTCCACAAGTATTACGGCGGCCGATTGATGGGCTGGACGAGCGCACGTTACATGCCGCAGATCGCTGCCAACTACCACAACGATCCCGATCGCGTGCCGTTCGATTTTCCGGAGATCATTGCCGCTTTCGCACCGCGTCCGTTCCTCGCCAGCTCCCCCGTTCGCGACGACAATTTCGAAGTTTCCGGCGTGAAAGATTCGATCGCTGCTGCCAAACGTATTTACGAACTCTACGGTTTCCCCGAAAACCTCCAGGCGAACTATCCCGACTGCGCCCATGATTTTCCCGAAGACGTGCGAAAGGTCGCCTACGAGTTTTTCGATCGTCACCTCAAGGCAGGATCACCTTGATTACGCCAGACCAACTACCGCTGGCGATACGATAACCCAAGGCCGGCAAGCACGTCCCGGCATCGACGCTGTTATCTCCGATTGTTGAACACACACGAACAGGAATCGTTCCATGGCCGCCTCGACTTTCACCAGCTCCGCACCCGGCAACGCACTGATCGTCGAAGCAGTGCGAACACCGATTGCATCACTTGGCGGCAGCTTCGCCGATCTACCTGCTCCGGAACTTGGTGCCGTATGCATTCAAGCGGCGCTCGACCGGGTCGGCTTGGCAGGCGGTGATGTCGACCAAGTGATCATGGGCAATGTTGTCGGGGCCGGCATCGGCCAGAATCCGGCTCGCCAAGCCTCGATTCGCGCGAAGCTTCCGGCTTCGGTGCCGGCAATGACGGTAAACAAAGTATGCGGCTCAGGACTCGCCGCAGTCGTACTCGGAACCCAATCGCTACGTCTGGGCGAATCGCAAATTGTCGTGGCAGGTGGAATGGAGAGCATGAGTCGTGCGCCGTACTTGCTATCAAAAGCGCGGCAGGGATATCGACTGGGCCACGGTGAATTGCTTGATTCGCTGATCGTCGACGGACTCTGGGATTGCTACGGTCACAAGCATATGGGCACGTACGGCGATCAATGCGCCACCCATTGCCATCTGTCGCGCCAGGATCAAGACGACTTTGCCGTTCGCAGTTACGTTCGAGCACGCGAGGCAATCGCCGCCGGCTACTTTCAACGTGAAATTGTCCCCGTACCCGTCACCGCAAAGAAACAGACGGTGCTCGTGAATGTCGATGACGGTCCGAGCCGGTTTGATGAGGCGAAGCTTCGTGCGCTTCGGCCCGCCTTCAGCGATGCGGGAACAGTCACTGCAGGAAACGCCTCGAGCATCAACGACGGTGCCGCCGCGTTGATCCTTGCGACCGGTGATGAATGTGCGCGACGCCACTGGAAGCCGCTCGCCCGCATTGCCGGTTATGCGACGCACAGTCGCGAGCCCGAGTGGTTTACGCTCGCACCGATCGACGCCATTCGAAAACTGCTGCAGCAACTCGACTGGTCCATCGCCGGCACCGACTTGTTTGAGATCAACGAGGCCTTTTCCTGTGTGGCGTTGGCGGCCGAGCGTGAATTGGGAATCCCGGGGGAGAAAATCAACATTCACGGCGGGGCGGTCTCGCTCGGACACCCGATCGGCTGCAGTGGAGCGCGGATCCTCGTGACGCTCGTTCATGCCCTAGAGCGATCCGGAGGCCGACGCGGCATCGCCTGCCTCTGCGTCGGCGGCGGTGAGGCGGTGGCCGTCGCTGTGGAACGATAGCGTTCGGAACGCGCGATCAATCCCGCGCCTTCAGCACTTCCACAATGTTGAATCGGTCCATGCGTCGTCGGACGATGAATGCCGACGCCAATGCCGCCAGGATGGTCACCACGATTGCAAACGCGTAAGTGCGGCCTTGAATGATCACGGGAAAACGATGGACTTCCGTGCTAAGAGACAGCGTCAGCAACCACGACAGCAGGTAACCCATCGTCAGTCCGATCGGAATGGCGACGGCCAGAAGCACGGCCAGTTCACCGAGCAGCACCATGGCTGTCTCGCCCCTCGTGAAACCAAGGACGCGTAAGGTGCCAAGCTCTCGACTGCGTTCAGCCAGCGAGATCCTCGCGCAGTTGTAGACAACGCCGCATGCGACAATCGAGGCAAAAATCACGGTCATTGCCTTCATGCGTAGCAGATTCTCCGCCATCGTTTTTCGATAGCTTTCGATTCCCGCCCGCTTGATGTTCACTCCCGCCACACGCGGTGTCGCCTTGAGTTCCTCGAACAACTGATTGACCGCTTGCCCATCCGCAGTCAGGAACACCCCCGACACCGTATCCTGCTCCTGCATGATGCGATGCACCACCCCGGTGCTGACGTAGGCGTTCAGATCGAGATAGTCGTCTAACAGTCGCGTGACTGTCAGCATTTCGACAGGGCGCCGCGACTCCAACACCTCGACGCGCAGTGCATCACCGACGCTGCATTGCAGTATCTCCGCCAAACGCTTGGAGATGATGATTCCCTCATTCGGTAGTTCCACCGGCCCCGAGTGCGGATCGACCACCCGCATTAATTGAGGCGCCGTGCTTAATCCAAGCAAATCCAGTCGCCGCTGATGATGTTGATATGTCACTCGGACGGGCACCGCTCGAAACGGTTCGACCGCCAAGACACCGGGCAGGTGTTCGATATCGTGCACCACTTTTCCCGTAGTCGGTTCCACGAAAGCGACCATCATGTCCTGCCGATGGACTTGGAAGAACTGGAATGTCATCACATGATCGACCGTATCCTCCATGAAATTCCCCATCACCAGCATCGCCACGGACATTGCGATGCCGATCGAGGTGAGCAGGGCCTGAATAGGCCGTCGCTCGAGGTTTCGCAGGATCATTCGCACGATCTGCGGAAAATAGCGCTGCAAGCCGAGTGACTCCAGCAGGCTTGGCCGATACCGTGCGGGCGGCCTGGGCTGCATCGCTTGTGCTGGCGGTTCGTTGGCGGCGAACCAAACGGATCGCCACACACCGCCCAGCGCCGACGCGAAGCTCACCACCGAGGCAGCAATGGCGAGCAACGGGTCGAGGCGATAATGAAATACGGGAAAGCGGAAAAACGCCGCATACAAACCGGTCAGATCGTACCCCAGCCATGCTCCCAAAGCGATGCCAAGCGACGTGCCCAGCACGCTGATCACGATTGCAAAGGCAAAGAAGTGCATGGCGACTTCCATTCGCGTGTATCCAAACGCTCGCATCGCCGCGATTTGCTCGCGCTGAATGGCTACAAGTCGCGACATCACGACATGCAACAGGAAGGCGGTCACCGAGAGAAAAATTACCGGCGGCAGGAGTGCCATCGTGCGAAGTTGGATCAGTTCATTTTCAAGGAATCGATGCGACGGCTGGCGGTCGCGCCCGTAGGCGTCGATACCGCCGTAGGGGGCCAGCAGTCCATCGATCGATCGCAGCACTTCCACCTCGGATGCGCCAGGAGCAAACGCCACCGACACGTCATTGAATGCACCGTCCATGTCAAAGGCAGCTGCGAGCTCATCGTAATGCATCCACAGCACACCAAATCGACGGTCGTCCGGCAAAAGCTCGCCGGGCCGAACGGAGTAGACATGCTCGGGTGACAAGACAATGCCCACAATTTGGCATCGCTGTTTTTTTCCATTGATGACTGCGTGCAAGACATCGCCGGGTTGCAGGCGATGCGCATTTGCAAAGGCTTCGGAGACGAGGATTTCACCGCGGCGATACGGCGTCAGGTTCCGTCCCGCGCGCAAGTGAATTCGATTCACCGCCGGCTCGCCCTCCTCGGGAAGCGAGATCAGGCGTCCTGTCGCGGGCTCGGTAAAGCCCGCCACATCAATCGTCACCGCCACGGCCACGCGGACCTCGACTGCCGCAACACCGGGCAGTTCCCGAATCCGCTCCACCATCGCAAGCGGTGCTCGCTTGAGCTGTGCGAACGCGTCGCCGAAACGGCTTTCCGCGTAGAACCCGGCTCGCGTCCGCTGCAGCGACTGCAACGTGCTGACCGACATCACGACCATGGCGACGCCCGAAGCCATGACCAGCACAATCGCCAGCACTTGCCAGCGTGTTTGCCAGAGTTCTCGTATGAGTTTGCGATGAATGGCGCGCATCACGTCTCAGGCTGCGGGTATCGTCACACTACCAAACAATTTCCGACGCCGGCATTCGCTTGGCATTGCGCGTGACTTCGCCGATCCGACCGTCAGAAAGGCGCACGACGCGATCGGCCATCCCGGCAATCGCGGCATTGTGCGTTATCACGGCCGTGGTCGTGCCTAGTTGGCGATTGATCTGCTGAATCGCCTCCAGCACCACGATGCCGGTTTTTACATCAAGCGCCCCTGTCGGCTCGTCGCACAGCAGCACATCGGGCTGTTTCGCGATCGCTCGCGCAATCGCCACGCGCTGCTGCTCACCGCCGCTCAACTGAGACGGGTAATGATCCAACCGATTGGAAAGCCCCACCAGCGATAGCGCATCCTCGGGACGCATCGGGCGCTCCGCAATATCGGTGACCAACGCGACGTTCTCTCGCGCGGTAAGGCTGGGAATCAAATTGTAAAATTGGAACACAAACCCCACGTGCTCACGTCGATAGTGCGTCAACAGCGTATCGTCCTCGTGCGACAAGTCGTGGTCGCGAAACTGCACTTGGCCCGACGTCGGCACATCGAGTCCGCCCAGGATGTTCAGCAGCGTTGATTTGCCGCTGCCCGATGGACCGAGCAGCACCACGAATTCGCCTTCGTATAGGTCCAGGTCGACCCCCCGCAGCGCGTGCACCTCGGTTTCCCCCGCCCGATAGACTTTGGTCAAACCGCGTGCTCGAAAAACAACAGCCGGGGAATCAGACGTCTGAGCAGCAGTCATCGTATACACTCGTTTTCCATCCCATCCCTATTTGCGCATTGGTCGGGTTTGCGCACGGGTCGGGTTTGGGCAATGGTCGGATTTTCGCAACGGTCGGGTGCGACAGGGTCCGAGTCCAGGATTCATCGTCGTTGAATTCCCCAGCAAATCCTAGAGGCCTCGAAAAAAGTTGATGTTGATCCTGATCCTTGGGAACAAATCTCGTACCGTGTGCATCTTATCGATGTTGTTCGACGATGTTGTTCGACGATGTTGGTCGGCGATGTTGTTCGACGATGTTGGTCGCATTCGCGTAGCTTTTGGAGGACACTGTCCATGCGAAAACTTGGCTTGACGCTCCTCATCGCCGCATTCGGCTGCTCGCTCCTCTCATGGCGGAATTTGCCCACCGTGGCCTGTTGTGCCGCCGGTCGTGCGGGCCGTCCCGTCGTCAACGCGGATCAGACGGTCATCATGATTTGGGATGCTGCCCGCAAAACCCAACATTTTATTCGCAAAGCCTCGTTCAAAACCGACGACAAAGACGTCGGATTCCTGGTTCCCACACCATCGATTCCCGAATTAGAGGAATCCGGGGACAACGCGTTTCCGATCGCGGCCGAGATCACTGCACCGAAGGTGCGCGTGGTCGCTCGCCCCAAGCCGGCCTTCTCGTGTGCATGCTCCGCCTTACCGGCTGCGAACACTCGTGAGACCACCGATTCGGTCGTCGTGCTCGCAGAAAAACGCGTCGCTGGATTCGACGCAAAGGTGCTCGAGGCTACCTCGGCGGACGCCTTAGTGGACTGGCTTCAGGAACACGAATATGACTTCTCTCCCGAGATTCGTGCCTGGGCCGAACCCTATATCGAACAGGGCTGGAAAATCACGGCACTGAAGGTTGCCAAGCCGGAAGATCGCGATCGATCGGCCGCTCAACCCGATACGGATCTCCGCGCCGCCGCACTGCGGATTACCTTTCAGACCGATCGGCCACTTTTTCCTTACCGTGAGCCCGACCCGACCGATGCCGCCTCGTCCCTCCAAGTGAAGCGTCGCCTGCTGCGGATCTTTTTTGTCGCCGATGCCCGCTATCGCGGCGAACTGACGGCCGACACGCCGTGGACGGGACGAGTTGCGTGGTCAAATTCCCTGGACGAGATCGATCGACTCCGACTGCTTCGTGAACTGCGACTGCCGGATGAAACCGGACCCGAGCAGTTCTGGCTCACGGAATTCGAAGATTACTGGCCGTATCGTGCCGCTCCTGCCGACGTGTATTTTTCGCGCGACGAAGACCAGGAAAAACTTCGCAGACCCGATCAGATTCAGTACGTCTCGGCGCCTGCGAGCACCGAGACGATCGTTTATGCGGGTATGACTCCGGATTTCGTTCCCGTGACCGCCCTGGGGATCGTCCTGGCACACACCTGGTGGTTGAATCGCCGACGGACATCCTGAGCGACCGGTGCACAGGGCTTCCCTCTACGACAAACGCCCGACGATCGCAATCGATCGCCGGGCGCTGGTTTCACCTTTCAGCGCCGCATTCGTGTTTTGGCGCTGGTTTCGAGTTTTGACGCCCCGTTTTCGTCGGGCGTTGGAAGATCGCTACTTACCGAGTTCATCCGCAAGCTTGCCCGCATCGTAAACGCTGCGGAGCGCTTCCACGATCGCCGACGAGTGCACACTCACGGCCCGAGCTTGCTCGTCCGAGAATGCAAAGTCGAGCACCAACGACTGGATATTTCCGTCGAAGATCAGCCCGACGACTTCGCCTTTGGCGTTCACCACGGGACTGCCGGAATTGCCGCCGATGATGTCGGCGGTGCTGACAAAGTTAAACGGCGTGTCCTTGCGGATCTTGTCACGTCGCTTCAGCCAGCTTTCAGGCAACGCAAACGGCTCTTTATCGCCGTGTGCTGCGGCATGTTCATAGGTGCCGCCCATCGTAGTCCAGGCAGGAACCGATTTGCCGCCTTCCTTGTAGCCCTTTACGGTGCCGAACGCGAGTCGCAGCGTAAAGGTCGCATCCGGGTAGGTGGAACTGCCGAGCACCGCGAAGCGGGCGGCATTCAATTTCGCATAGGCCTGCCGCTGCGGTTCTTCAAATTGCTGTTCAAACATCGAACGCAGTTCGCGAGCCCGAGCATCGATCTGCTTGGCCAATTCGATCATCGGATCCTTGGCCGCATCGAGGGCCGCAGCGCCGCCTTTGGCGATCTGTTTGCGGACGGCGACATCGGCCAGCTTGCTTCCAGCGACCAGTGCAGCAGCCCGGTTACGGGGCGACTGACCTGCCAGCACTTGCTTAACCATCGGATGATCGCCGCCCAGCTTCTCGACCATCATTCCCAACGAGTCGGCCAGTAACACTTCTTCCAAATCGCTGTAAATGGGGGCTTCGGAAAAGAGCGTTTGTTCCAGCGAAGCACGGCCGGCTTCGCCATATTCACGCAAGCGCTCCGCGTTCGGCTTGGCATCTTCCGCCGCCATACGCACCAGCGTTCTCGCGATTCGGAACTGAGCACAATTGAAGGCAGCAGCCTGCTCGATCAGGTTGTACTCGGTGCGGAACTGCATTACCGCTTTGATCGAAGCGGTGATCTCGTCCCAGGCAGCACCGTATTGTTCCTTCATCTTCGGATCTTTGGCTACGGCGTCGCGGATTGCTTTTTCCTCGGCCTGCTTCTTCGCCATCACCGCCGGATCCTGCAAACCGGCCAATCCGCCGATACGTGCCTTCCGGCTGTTCTGGATGCCGAACAGGTCATCCTGTGCCCGTCGGGCGTTTTCCAGACTGCGGTCAGCAAAGGTCTTCAGCAACACTTCACGACGACGAAGCATGTTCAGCGTGTCGGGAATCACCACGTCGCGCAAATACTCCAGGTGCGCAACCGTGTTCAATCGATTGGTGCGGCCGGGGTGACCGGAAACAAAAATCAGTTCGTCCTCTTTCGCACCCGCCGCGCTCCAAGCCAGGAAGTGCTCTACTTTCGCCGGCTTGTCGTCTTCGTAAACGCGGAAGAAGCACATGTCGAGATCAAACCGGGGGTACTCGAAGTTGTCAGGGTCGCCGCCGAAAAAGGCGATATCCTTTTCCGGTGCAAAAACCAGACGAACGTCCGTGTATTTCTTGAATTGGTAGAGATGGTATCGCCCGCCTTGGAACAGCGTAACGACGTCGCTCCGCAATCCCGATTTCGTGAAGTTGTCCTTCTCGATCGAGTTGATCACGGCGCGACGTGCCTTCTGAGCATCCGCGGCCGACATGCCCGACTTCACCGCACCGTTCACATCGTCGGTGACATCCTTAATGTTCACGAGCACGTTCAATTCGAGGTCAACGCATTTCAATTCTTCGGCCGGAGTCTTGGCGTGGAAGCCTGTCTTGATCAAATCGCGCTCGGCGGTGCTGAGCTTCTGGATCGCGTCGGCTCCAACGTGATGGTTGGTCATCACCAAACCCTGCGACGATACGAACGATCCCGATCCGCCACTGTTGAAGCGAACACTGGAAAGACGCAGGTGATCGAGCCACGCATCCGACGGCTCAAACCCGTAACGCTCCTTCAAGATTTTTTTCGGAGCCTGATTGTAAAGCCACATCCCTTCGTCGGCTTTTGCAGTCGATGCCGCAAGTACTCCCAAAAACAGCATCACTGCGATTCGATGAATCCATTGCCCAACAGGCATATCTTTCTCTCCCCTCTTCAAAGCAGATTCGTTGAAAACTCGTTTTTCATCCCGTTGCTGCGCGAACCAGATATGATTGCGCTCGATCGTCATCCGGCCACGCGTCACGCACTCTCATCAACAGCAGGTTCAGGCGCGGCTTTCTTGCGGAAAACCCGCCCCCAAATGCCGACGATGAAGAGCACCAGACACATGAATCCAAACACAGAAACCGGTCCAACGCGACTGGCCGAGAATGGATAGCCCAGCTTTTCGTCAACCATCGGTCCCCAGTTCAGCCGATTCAACCAATCGACCGGTAGGCTGATTCCGATGTAGGACATCGCGGTCCGGATTTGCGAATCAAAGTTCAAGAAGGCCGACATCACGCCCACCAGCGCACCGCCGGCGATGTATCCCGAGCACAACAGCACTCCGGGACTCGAGTCGGTTTCCTCCTCGCGAGGCGGATTGATGCGATCGACGAGCCAACGCATCATGCCGCCGATGAAGATCGGGAAAGACGTCTGCAGCGGCAGGTAGATTCCCACCGCAAACGGCAACGAGGGAATGCCGCACAACTCCATGCATACGGCGATTAATGCTCCG
The DNA here is from genome assembly GCA_046045565.1 of Planctomycetota bacterium. Taxonomy (GTDB): domain Bacteria; phylum Planctomycetota; class Planctomycetia; order Pirellulales; family Pirellulaceae; genus VGZA01. Next base: position 9,974 of record JBJOLO010000647.1, read on the forward strand.
ATCAGAACCAATGACCACGGGAGTTTCTGGTTCAATATGCCGTCGATAATCAGCGCCATCAGTTTGGTTTTCGGCGCGTCATACCGCTGCAACTCCGTCGCCTGTTCGCCATTTGCCTTCTTCTCCGCCTCCACGTCGTCGTACTTGAGCATCCCGTTGATCGCGGGATCCTCGCGATACTTGATCACGCCCTGGTCGTCGACCAGGTATTTGCCTTGGCTGACGCCTTCCATTTCTCCTTGTGCGATATTCAAGATCGCGTAGTCGGCTTCATCTTTTTCCCGGTATGGCCGGCCGACTTTTTGTTTTTCCTTCAGCGTTTCCAATTTTTCGGCTGGCACCGTCACTTGCGGAACATAGTCGGGATTCGTCGTGTAATGCGTGCCCGCGTCATTCACCAATTTCACGGTTGCTCCGATGACCAGGGCACTGGTCAGGGCACCGATCAGGATGCCGATCTGCTGATACTTGGGTGTGGCACCGACCAGATAGCCGGTTTTAAGATCCTGAGCGGTGGTGCCGCCGTTCGAGGCGGAAATACAGACCACGGCGGCAATCGTGAGCGCCGTTAGCGTATCGGCCTTGCCTGTTTTTCCCAACGCGAGAAAGATCAAGCAGGTCAACAGCAACGTGGCGACCGTCATGCCGGATATCGGGTTGGAAGACGAACCGATTTCGCCCGTAAGTCGCGAGGATACCGTCACGAACAGGAATCCGAAGAACACGACGAGCGCCGCGCCGAGCAGTCCTTGCGCGGAAAGGCCCAGGCCCAGATTCGGCGATGCGGCAAGAATCATTACCAGGATGGCACTGCCGATCAGCACCACGCCCATGGAAAGGTCTCGCTCCGTGCGCAACGTCGTTTGCTGCTCATCCTTACCTTTGTTTCGGGCCATACCGATCACGTCGCGCAAGCCTGCGATGATGGAGCCCAGAATCACCGGGAGTGCCCTCGCCATGCTGATGATTCCGCCGGTGGCGACTGCACCCGCTCCGATGTACAGGATGTAGAAATTGCGAAGCTCGGATTCGCTCATTTCTTTAATCGTGGCCACTTGCGAGGGGAAAATCGGCGTCGGCACCGCTTCACCAAACATGGCAATCGTCGGTGCGATGATCAGGTAGGCAAGCACACCGCCGGCCACCGTAATCGAGGCAATCCTCGGACCGATGACATACCCCACGCCCAGCAATTCCGGGCTGAATTCACCGCCCAGTACGCCGCGATTCAGTCCAACCGTGCGGCCGTCCTCGAGCCGGGAGTACAGATTCCAGTTCGCGACTTCGTGAATCATCTTGAATGGTGTCATCATCATTTTGACGATGGCGGCCACGGTGAATCCCAGAAAGACCATGATCGCCGAGGCGCCGCCTTTTTCGCCCGCCTTCAAGACGTCTGCGCACGCAGTGCCTTCGGGATAGGTCAGCTGTCCATGCAGCTTCACAATGAATGCGCGACGCAGCGGAATCATCATCAGAATGCCCAGCAGTCCGCCGAGCACCGAAACGGTCATCACGCGCAGCAGATCCATTTCGAACCCGAGCAGCATGAGCGCCGGCATCGTAACGCCGACGCCGAAGGCGATCGATTCGCCAGCCGATCCGACCGTCTGCACAATGTTGTTTTCCAAAATGGTCGCGCGGCGAAGGCGAAGCATCGGCGGTAAGATGCGCGTCACCGCCGACAAGCCGCGGAACAAGGAAACGGACAAGACCGCGATCGGGATCGATGCCGATACCGTCATCCCGACCTTGAGCACCAAGTACATCGACGATGCGGCAAAAATGATCCCCAGGATTGCGCCCGTGATCACCGCCGACCATGTGAATTCGGCCGTGGTCGTATCCTCAGCCGGAATGAACGGCTTGAAGCTGGATGAATCTGTCGTCGATGCAGCGGAGGATGACGACGAAGAAGCCTTGGCGCCGGGGTTCCCGGCGGCCGATGGCGAAGACGATCTGGATGCTTTGGAGTTGCTCATAGGCGCGGCAGTCCCTTTTCGGACTGGAATCCTGATTCCTGCAAATACCTGCTTCCTGCAATCGTTAGATAAGCTACCTGGGAAGGTAGTGGCCCGCACCGTGCGGTCAGACTTCTAATCAAAAGCCTGCGTCCAGTGTCGAAAAAGCCGCGGTTAGTGTATGTCATTTCCCCGGCCCCTTCAATGAACCCCGTCCGTCGGTACGCCCTCAATCGATATACTGTTACCTCTGCCATTTTCGGTTCCTAATGCTATTCGGGACGACCGGTCGCCGTCGTACGCAGTCCTGTGAAGAGGGCCGCAACGGAGGTAACCTTCGCCTCCAAAAACCGGGGCCGCACGGTCCTCGATCCCCACGGAAGATGCTCCCTACCATGTTACGGCTCGGACTGCATGGCGTTGATCCGGACAAAGCGAAGGAACTCGCTCAGTGCACCACACGTTTGCCTGAATTGTGCCTCACGGCCGTCATCGATCCCGTGGAACGGCGCCGTCAGCAAACTTCTTCCATCGTCCAGGCCTCTCTTGTGGCAGACTCGTGGTCGCAACTCACAGGCGAGCAACGCGACTCGATCGATGCCGTCTACTTCGATGGCCCCCTCTACGACCGACGCACGGAGGTGGATCGTGTTATCGCCGATCGAAAGCATGTGCTGATTTCAGCGCCAGGTGAGTTCGACGTGCACGAAATCGAACGGCTGTATGCGAAGGCGCGCGAACAGCGCGTCACGCTTGGCATTCGTAACCTACTCCCGCACCGGCCCTCCTACGTGGCCGTCAAAGAGTCGCTGGAAAGCGGAAAGCTCGGCAGCCCATCACTTCTACGCTTGAACGACTGGCGCGCAGCGCTCAAATGCTCGACGGATCCAACTGCAAACATCGACGAATCCCATTCGATGCGTGATGCCTGGAGCCAATTCTGGCAAGGCGTCGCCGAGAACTTGGAGGTAGCGCTGTGGATCTTCGGCATCGAGCCGAACGAGATCTTTGCCACGAGCCGTCCTTCCCCATCCGATGGTCGAGACGTCGCGTTATCCGACCGTTGCTACGTGCAAGTTCACCTCGGCTTTCCCAACGGCGGCATGGCCCTGATCGGAGTCGCCAACACGCTGCCGCCGGGCGATGAATATCGATCGCTCACTTTGATCGGCTCTTCGGGGGCCGCCTATGCCGACGATCACCATCAAACGCAATTGCTGTATCGCGGTGGTCTGCCCACCGCGGCACGCACGAGCGAGTCTTGTGTCGCCGAAACTTCCTTGCTTCGCGATTTCCTGAGCGAGGTGCGAAATGAAACCACGGACAGTGTGGCGACGCCGATCGGCCGCTTTCCCGATGGAATGACGGTGGCACGGATCGTCGCACGCGTGCGAGACTCGATCCGCGAACAGCGCCCGATCGGATAGCAATCGTGCATGCATGCTCCTTGAAATGAAATCGGAACCAAACGAGTCGTCACCCATTCAACGATGCCCGCCGAACAACCCATGAAGCAGAAACCAAAGCGAGACCGATTTCGAGTGGCCGTGCTGAGCGTTGTGAAACACGATTACGTGGCTCGCGGCATCGCATCGCATCCTCGCTTCGAATTGGTTGTCGTGGCAGATGATGCAACGTGCCCCGAGTGGATTCACGAGCGCAACCGTTTATTCGCAAGTGAGCGGAGTATTCCGTACGTGCGCAACGTGGAACAGGCGCTGCGCGACTTCGAAGTCGATGTCGCGGTGGTGAGTTCGGAGGCGGAGCGGCATTGCGATTTAAGCATCCGAGCGGCGAATCTGGGCGTGCATATCGTGCAGGACAAGCCGATGTCAACGCGACTAGCTGAGTGCGATCGATTGGTCGAGGCAGTCACGCGAAACGGCGTGCGGTTTCTGCTCTGGAATCGCAACATGTTGCCTGCGGTGCAACACGCCCAATCACTCGTGCGATCCGGCGCGATCGGAACTCCCTATGCGGTGCACGTCGATTTCTACTTTTCCAAAGATGCGGGGCCGCCCAAAGGAAGTCGCGGGCCCGGCGATCCGCCAATCGATTGGCTCGAGTTCCAGCGTGCGGCGCACATCGACGGCTCCGATGGCGGCGTGGGCATCGAACCGATGGGCGAGTTGCGAATCGAGGGCATCTATCCGCTGGCGTACATCCGGCAGATCACGGGCGCCGACTTCCGGCGTGTCTTTGCCCGTACCGCCTGCGCATTTCATCAGGTGAATGCGGACCATCAAGTGGATGACCTCGCGAGCGTTTCGCTGGAAATGAGTGGCGGCTTGGTGGGAACTTTGGCGATTGGCCGAATTGGAGCCGCTAGCCATCCGAACATCGGAGAAATCAAGCTATGGATCCTCGGCAGCGAAGGCGGCTTGGTGGTGGACGAGCCTCGGCCGGAGGTGGCCATTTACTACCGCAATCAACCCGCAAAAGAATTCCGGCATCGACGCGTCGCCGTGGAGAATGATTTTCTGCTGGCCGATGAATTCGCGCGAGCGATCGACGAAGGCCGCGACACGTTGCTCGACGCGCGATTGGCACGAGCGATAACCGCGACGGTCGAGGCGGCGATTCGATCCGGCCAGTCGGGTCGACTTGAATCCGTTGTGTAAGCTCCTACCGCTTTCTCCTTTTTCCCTGCGACTGGCCGACAGCGACTCACCTTGAGCCGACCGGATCCACGTCGGACAGATTGATCCACCGTCCCTCACGCGCGGATGCCGCCGCGGCATCGGTAAACCGTTGCACTTGATATCCGTCGTCGATCCCCGGATGTTCCGTCGGTTCCCCGGCCATTCGTGCTCGAATCGCAGGAAACACATGCTGCAGAAACCGATTGCCGGGTCCCGGATCGTCCACTTTTTCGAATACCTGCGGATCGCGATCGTGGTCGGCAATCGTAATCGTCGAACTCATGCGATGCACCGCGAGCGACGCCTCCGTTCCGTGCAATTCGATCTCAGGCGCCATGCCTTTACGCATGCCGGGGGCGTGCGAGAGAATCATCGTGCCCAGAATGCCGGACTCCAATTCAAACGCGATCGACGCGTAGTCGTATGCCGTTCCTTTGCGGCTCACCGTAGCTTGTTCGCCCGTGTGGTTTTTTGCCCAATCGATCGCCTCCGCGAGATTCACCGCCCCCAGATCGGGTTTCGGCGGCGCGAGCACGTTCGCCATGGCCAGCGCGCGGGTTGCCTCCTGGCCCGTGATCCAACGCAAGGTGTCGTAAACGTGCGAACCAACGTCAGCAATGCTGCCGGCCGAGGACAGTTCGGCGTTGTCACGCCAAGTCAGCGGCATGGAGGGCGGTCGCGGGTTATGCCAACGACAGACGATGCTGCGGAGTTCACCCAAGCGGCCGGCTTTCACCAGTTGCCTCGCCCGAATGCAGACCGGCACGTATCGCGTCCAGAAGGGCACAAAGTGTCCCACGCCTGCCTCGCGCACAGCGGACCACATCGCACTCGCTTGCGCGAGGTTCATGCCGATCGGTTTTTCGCAAACCACATGCTTGCGCTGCTCGACGCAGGCCATGACCTCTTCGTAATGCAACGCATCAGGCGTACAAATCACTACCAAATTCACCTCGGGGTGTTCGACCACATCGCGCCAACGGGTCGTGACCAGATCAGCACCGTCCTCGATGCCGGCGGCTTGCAACAAGTCGAGACGGCGTCCGCAGACGGCCACGATTCGGGAGTCGCCCGAAGCCTCGCGAATCTCCTGGCGATACGGGGTGCCGATATATCCCGTGGCCCCGAGCACACCCACGCCGAATTTCATTTTTGCATCCTTCTTGTGAGTAGGCCGCTACGACTTTGTTGTCTTCGATTCAGATTCGTTTCGCACAACACGCAATGAATATGACGGACGGGTCCTTGGTGCCGGACCGGACCGTTCCATTCCAGTCGACCGCTAGTGCTCGCCACTTGTTGCTGTATGATAGTGGCTCACGAGCACCCCACAAGTTCGCGGGGTGACGACCGTGCCGTTCTGGCGCGGATAGAAGACGATCGCGAGAATGAAACTTTTCTTGCCCGCGGAGCATGGCGGTCGATGGTTGCTGGACAAAAGACGCTTAGCCGCCGTTTGGCAGATTCGCTCTGTCGCGAAATTCGCCAGCAACGGCTTGTGCCCGGTTCTTCTTTAGGGACCGAGGCAGCCATCGCCGAGCGGTTCGGCGTTTCGCGGACCGTCGTCCGGGAAGCGATCGGAACGTTACGGGGCGTAGGCGTGGTCACCAGTCGCCAAGGCTGCGGATTGCGGGTGGCTGCATGCAATCCTCGCGAGATGCTATCCAAAGCGTTTGCGCCTCTGGCGTCGGGAAAAGAGAGTTGGTCCGAACTGTGCCAACTTCGATTCGTGCTGGAATTAGGCTCGGTGACCCTCGCCGTGGAACGAGCCGATCAAAACCAGATCGATCGCATGCGGGCTCTGGCCCGAGAGATGCTCAAGCAGGTCCGCAAGCGGGAACGGTCGACAAAAGCCTCCCGCAAAACACTCAACCGGTTGGAACTCGAATTTCACCGATTGGTGTTCGAAGCGGCTGGCGGTCAATTGACCAGCGAATTTCACGGCGTACTCGTTGAGTACTTCCAGCAGGAATACGGACACGGTCCGCACAATCAAGCAGCTACGCTCCAAAGCATGCGGGAACACCTCGCTCTGGTTGATGCGATCGAAGCCCGTGATCGATCTCGCGCTGTCACCATTCTCTCCGAACACTTGCGCTCGATCCTGGTTCCTGACTCAGCCGCCGACACGCATGCCTAGAGTGCGTTTCACAACTGGCTTTCGGTAGTCAAGCCTGGATCAAGCAAAGAACATGCGGAGCCAAGCGAAAAATTGTTTCTACCTGTTCGCGACATCGCTTGGCATGAAAGAGACACCCTCATCCCCGCCCCTTCCCCCTTCAAGGGAGAAGGGAGCTCAAAATTTTTTTGCGGGGTCGCGGTAGATCTGCGTTTGGCTGGTCCGAAGTTCGCTCGGTGCGTCACTGCCAAACGATAACGCGTCTTGCAATGTGGAATCTCTGGGCGATCGGCTCGACACACCCTCCGAAAACTTTTCACTCTTCCCTTCGTGCTCTTCGTGTTCTTCGTGGTAAAAAAATCCGCTCCTACTTTGATTGATTTATTTTCATGGTTCTTCCATCGAATCGAACTCCATTACTCAGCAAATCGAATCTCGACCGTGTCCAACTCCACATATCCCTCCGGCAGTTGCGAGGTCCATACGGGATAATCTTTTCCGGGACGCAGGCGATGGGGATCACCTTCCAGCGGTCCCATGGGTGCGATCGAGAGCGGAAACAACACGAACATCAGATTGACGTTCACGTTGGCAAGAATCTGGGTCAGGGGCAGGCTGCCATACATATCGCCGCGATCGTGTCGAACACCGAGGCATGTCCAATCTGACGGGGTGTTCGCAAGAATCACCGATGTTTCCGACCAATCGCGAGTGACCGGGAACGGTTTTCCAGTCAGCATCCAGCCGCTGGTGAGTCCGTTGGCATTTCCCTGGAGGAGCAGCACCAGTTGTGCGCCGCGCAATGCTAATTCACCGCGCAGACGCACTTGGATTTTGGCGTTCGTGAAGTCGGTGGGATATCCTCCGGCGATGAATTGGCTTCGGCCCGCGGTTTCGTATTGATGTTCCCCCTCAGCGCCTTTCGTGCTTAAGCAGAAAACCATGTGCAAATAACCCGCGCCCGGCGGTGCGTGGTTGTAATCGATCCACCAGGGACTTCGCGATGTGACGACCCCGCGACGGTATTCCAGCGCTTTGGGTCCGGCACTATTGCTAATCCATCCGTACCATCCGCGTGTACCGTCATCAAAGGTTTCGCGATACACGACGGTTGGTGGCCGAGTCGATGCGTTCACTTGCGTTTCCTGAATTGCGACCGCGTTCATTTTCTCGGGATCATGTTGGCACGCAAAGGCTACGGTGCGCGGGAGGTGTCACGTCTTCGCCTTCTGCGAACACGCAACCCGTCTCGTTCCCACTACCCCGGATGGGGAGTGCTTGAGCCGGGCGTTTATCATACAATCTTGGGCGATCGGAGCCAGCCGGCGCGGCCGCCGACACGATGACTTTCAGGATTCCGAGGATGAGCCTGCATGTCCGGTAAGCACTACACGCCTGCGGAACACGCGCTGATTGAGAAATTAGCGCGACAGGGTCTCGGCGCGACAGCGATCGCGCGAGAACTCCGTGGTCGATCGGCCGGCGGCGTGCAGGGACAACTGGTGAAGATGGGCTTCATCAACCCGGTCCGCTCGGCTATCGCACGCTCGCGTAAGAGCCGCGAAATGAACCCGTCGCAGCATCGGCGATTCCGCGATTTTCTTCGGGAAAATATCGCAATTGCCCCGCCGATTGAGCTGATGCGGCACTGGAATGAACAAGCGCCCCGACATGGATTACCCCGTGTCAGCATCGACATGGTCGACTATTGGATCGACAAGATGCGGATCCGGCTTACTCCCGAGGAGGCGGCAGCCAACCCGCATTACCGGGAAGCGCGCAAACTTCGCTACGCGAAGCGTAGCGAAACGGCCAAGGCAACGATCGAAGTCAAGGCACAGAAACGCTACGAACGCATGAAGGAGCGTCGCCGCGAGGTGCTCGCTCGCAAGACCAAACCGGAGCGTCGCACTTGCCCAGCCTGCGGCGAGGCATGGCCGTTGACCGCGGAATTCTTTCGAGCCAAGACCGACCGCCGAAATGGCCGGATCTATTACGAAGCCAAAGGTTGCATCGCCTGCGTCAATGCGAACCGACGGCGGATCTCCCAATTGCGCGCCGGCGGATACGACGCCGATGCCATCCGGCGGATATTGAAAAGCGAACAACGTCAACGACGCGACGCGAAAGCCGCTCGCGCAGTGCGCCGAGCTCGCGATCAACGCGCCGCTGTTCTGCGAGCGCACACATCCTGTCCCCAAAAAACCTGCATCGACTGTGGCGAACGATGGCCTTTGCGCGATGATTTCTGGAAGCGAGCCGCGAACGGCTCCTTTCCCCGATTCTGCCGCTACTGCGACAGTCGTTACCGTCGCGAACAGAAACGCGCGCGGGTTGACGGTCGAGCCATCAATCCGATTCGTGACGCGAGGCGAACGCTTCTGGACCAGGCACATCGAGAGACTCGACTCGCGCGACGCGCCGAATTTCAGGACGAAGCGAAGAAACTCAAGCGGCGCGGAGGCAGTTCCGTGTTGAGGCAATGTCCTGTGTGCAACAGCCACTGGCCTCTGGATGGAAAATTCTGGCTGTACGAGCCCGGACACAGCCCTCGCGCCGGCAAACTGGCTCGCCGCTATTGCCGCTGTTGCTCCCACGACAAGGACGCCGATCGCAATCGCCGCCGTAAATGGTAGACGATTGGGAGCGATCGACGGCCAATCGTCGGTCACGCAGGCATTTCCCGGCAATTCTCTTCGCATGCGTCTTTCAATCACAACTTCGCAGCCCGTATAATCGGCGGGCCGGCGGCTTCTTTTCCCGCGACCAATCGCGCTGCAAGTCATGCGCACCGTTGTGGAGTCGTCGGCAGCGTCACGCCTAAGACCTCCCTCGCAAACGCTTCCTGCCCACTGGAGACTGCTCATGTTTCTGCGAGTTCCTCACGACGGCAACGATCACTTCCTCCAAACCCTTTCGTCCATCGCACCGCTGCGCTCCAATCCAATACGCCGAATTACGCAACGACTCGTGTGCGTTGCTGTGACTTGCTTGGCGATCGGAATCGTGCATTCAGTACCAACCCAGCACGGCAATATCTTGAGCACCGCCCGCCTGTACGCCGAAGACTGGCCGCAATTTCGCGGACCGAACTGCTCGGGCATCCTCGCAACCGACCGAGCGTTACCCGTCAAGTTCTCGCGTGACGAGAACGTGCGCTGGTCAAGCAAGATCGGAGATGGAATTGGTTCCCCCGTCGTTGCGGCAGGCCGTGTGTTCATCAGCGGCATGACCGCAGACGAGACGGTAACGCTGTTCGCCTTGGATTCGGCAACCGGCAAGCTGCTTTGGAAGCGGGAATGGCAAACGGGTCCGCTCGCGCCGGTTCACGAAACGAACAGTCACGCCAGCACGACGGCGGCGGCCGATGCGGAGCGCGTCTACTTTTACTTCAGCACGTTGGGGATGATCACCGTCGATGCTGCGACTGGCAAGGACGTTTGGCGACAGGAATTGCCGGTTCCATTTTTCGTCTTCAAGTGGGGCCCCGGAATGTCCCCGGTACTTTATCGCGATCTGGTCATCTTCTGTCAGGACGACGACATTTCGCCGGCGATTTACGCGTTTGATCGCAAGACCGGCCAGTTGCGCTGGAAAGAATCCCGAGACGATATGGCGGTGAATTACTCGCATCCCGTCCTTTGCACAGCGAACGGCCGTGACGACCTCGTGGTCGCCGGGACCGGCATGCTCGTGGGCTACGACCCCGATACGGGAAAGCGGCGATGGCATGCCAAAGTTTTGCTTCGCAACATCAAGACCACGCCCGTCGTGCAAGGCGATGTCATTTATCTCTCGCTGCAAAGCGGCGGCATCGCCAACCAGTGGCTGGCGTCGGTAGATCGAGCCGAGACAGGGAACAACGACAATCGACTCGATAAAGCCGAGATCCAGGCTTTTGTCGGCAAGACGCCCGTGCCGGACGCGTTTTACAAAAAGACCTTCGATCGAGGGGACCTCAACAAAGATGGATTCCTCGAGGGTCGGGAACTCGATGTCGCATTCCTGCACCCCGACAATTTTGCCGGTGCCGATTTCAATTCGCTCGGTGACAGTGCCGCCGAGGAATTCATCCTCGCGGTTCGGGGCGGCGGTGAGGGCAACGTGACCGATTCCCACTTGATCTGGAAACAGAAGACCAAGCACACCGATCACATCGTCTCACCGCTCGTCAGCGACGGCCGGATGTTTCTGGTGAAAGAAGGCGGGATCACGACGGTGTTCGATCTGGAGCGGGGCGTATCGTTACGTGGTCCGAAGCGAGTCGGCAACGGCGGCAACTACTTTGCATCGCCGATCGCGGCCGATGGCAAGATTTTTCTGGCCAGCGAAAATGGCACGATGCTCGTGCTCAAGAATTCCCCGCAGTATGAGGAACTTTCTCGCAACGACCTGGGCGACCCGATCATCGCAACCCCCGCCATCGCCGACGGCGCCTTGTTCGTACGCACGCGCACTCAGATTTTTTGCATCGCCGGACAATAAGGACTGATTCCCTCTTACCGCCTCTGTCCCGGGCAGCACCGGCGTCATGCACGCTCGAGCGATCGCGATGTGCGTCTCATGTCGCGTACGCGCTGCAACCATTTCCAAACTTCGAACCACATGATGCTCGATAGACCGCAGGCAAGGCAAATGCCAAGATCGCCCGGGTGCAGCGTCGTGAAATGAAACAGCCGTTGGATTGGCGGCACGTACAGCACCGCGGTCAAAAAAATCAGCGAGCCTCCCACAACCCACCAGAGCGCTCGATTGGGGACGCGCAACATCGTCCACATCGATCGCGACCAGGACCGATTGGAGAGGATCAAACCCAGGTTCGCCACAATCAGCGTGGTGAAACTGAGTGCTCGTGCGTCTTCTTCTCCTTGGCCGCGCCACAGGGCCACAGCGAAAACCGCGAGCACCACCGCCAGGACGACCAGACCTTGCAAGAATCCCAAGCCAAGCAGTCGAGCCGAGAAAAGTCCTTCGCTGGTGGAACGCGGCGGCTGCGTCATCATTTCGGCTTCGTCGGGCTCTGCCTCAAAGGCCACCGAACAGGCCGGATCGATCAGCAGTTCCAGAAACAAGATGTGCATGGGCAGCAGCACGAGCGGCCAGCCGAACAGGACAGGCAGCAGCGACATGCCGGCGATCGGAACGTGGCTCGCCAGGATATAGGCCATCGCGCGTCGCAGATGCTCGTAGATCCTTCGCCCCATTCGCACCGCACGCACGATGGAAGAGAAATCGTCGTCCACGAGCACCAGCGATGCAGCCTCTCGTGCCACGTCCGTACCGCGGCCGCCCATGGCGATCCCGATATGGGCAGCCTTCAGCGCCGGTGCGTCATTCACTCCGTCGCCCGTCATTGCGACAATTTCGCCGTTGGCTTTCAACGCTTGCACCAGGCGCAACTTCTGCTCGGGAACCATGCGGGCAAATACCGAAACCTCGCGCACTCGTTCTTGCAATTCCCCGTCCCCGAGCGAATCCAATTGCGGACCCGTCAAACAGCGTTCGGCGTGAGGTAGGCCGACTTGTCGGGCGATGCTGATGGCAGTCGTCGGATGATCGCCGGTGATCATGGCAACTCGGATGCCGGCCGTATTGCATTCCTGGATCGCCGCTGCGGCGGTCGGTCGCAAAGGATCGGCCAGTCCCACCAAGCCCAGGAAGTCGAAAACAAAATCATGTTGATTGCCCGGCAGATTCGACTGACGGAACAGGCCACGCGCAACACCCAAAACGCGGAGACCATTCGCTGCCAGCGAATCAACACGACCGAGAAGTTGTCGAATCTGCTCGTTCGGTAAATGACATAGATCGGCGATCGCTTCGGGGGCTCCCTTGGCGGCGATGACATAGTCACGCCCTTGGGGCGATTTCCAGACATGGGAGAGTGCCAGTAGTTCGGGAGAAAGCGGGTACTCTCGAACCAGTTCCCAGTCCCCATGCAAATGTTCGGTGTCGGCAAGGTATCGCTTGCCAAGATGGTGGAATGCGAGTTCCATCGGATCAAACGGATCGCGCTGGCTCGCAAGGATACCGAACTCCACTAATTCGTGCGTGTCCTCGGGCAGATCGACGGCAGTCGCCGCATCGATCTCTGGCGCGTCGATCCCCGCGATCAGTCGCTGAATCGACATCTGATTTTTCGTCAGCGTTCCGGTCTTGTCCACGCACAAGACGGTGGCCGCGCCGAGTGTCTCGAGCGCCGGCACTTGCCGTGTCAGCACCTGTTGTCGTGAAAGTCGCCACGCACCGAGGGCCAGAAAGATCGTCAGCACAACGGGGAATTCCTCGGGAAGCAGCGCCATCGCCAGCGTGATCCCCGCCAAGAGACCATTCAACCAGTCGTGTCGCACCGCACCGTAGATCGCAACCACGGCGATACACAGCACGATGCCGAGCAGCGCGACGCTGCGCACCATGCGAGACACCTCTGCCTGTAACGGCGTTCGCTCGACTTGTAATCGTTCCAGCGCGCGTCCGATCTTCCCCATTTCGGTTCGACCACCGGTGGCAAACACACGAGCCAGTCCCTGGCCGGAGACGATCAGCGAACCGGAGTAAATAAACGGCAGGTCGTCGCCGCCAGGGCGGCCGGCAGGCGGTTGCTCCGCACCCGGCGTTTTTCGGACCGGCACCGATTCGCCCGTGAGCAACGATTCGTCGGCCATCAAATGGTTGCACCACAGCAAGACGGCGTCGGCCGGAACACGATCGCCCTCAGATACAATCACGATGTCGTCGCGGACCACCTCGCGGCCGGCAATGCGTCGCGTCTTGCCCTCGCGGATCACCATCGCGCGGGGACTCGACATGTCGCGGAGCGCCTCCAGGGCCCGCTCCGTTTTCCGCTCCTGATAGAGCGTGATACCAATCACCACGAAGACGAATCCGAGCAGCATGCTTGCCTCGCCCGGTTCCCCCAACATCAAGTACACGACACCGCATGCGAGCAGCAGCAGAAACATCGGCTCCCGCACAATCTCCATCGTAGCGCGCAATAGCCCGCGTCTGCCTTGCGACGGCAGTTCGTTGAATCCTTCCTCTCGCAATCGGACTGCAACGTCTGCGTCGCTA
>JBJOLO010000674.1:0-12486 GCA_046045565.1 Planctomycetota bacterium
AGGAATTCCTCGGGCGATTGCAGCCCTGGGTTTATCGACGTTACTTGAGTCGTGCGGACATCTCTGGCATTAAAGCGCTGAAACGTCGCATTGAGCAACGGGCGCGGCAGGAGGGTGGCGAGACTCGCAATTTGAAGACCGGCCATGGAGGCATTCGAGACGTCGAGTACGTCATTCAATTTCTTCAGTTGCTCAACGGCGGTGACCTGCCGCAAATTCGTACCGGCAACACGCTGCAGGCCATCGAACGGCTGGAGCAGGTGGGGTGTCTCACCATGCAAGAGCGATCGTTGCTGGAGGAAAATTACACCTTCCTGCGTCGCGTGGAGCATCGCTTGCAAATCATGTTCGATTTGCAAGCACATACCTTGCCCGACGATGCAGAGGAGTTGCGCAAGTTGGCGATTCGCTGTGGCTACGCGCCGGCTGACGGTTTGGCATGGTTCCAAGCCGATTTGAAACAGAAAACGGAGCTCAATCGCAAGATTCTTGATCATCTGTTGCACGACGCATTCCAGGATGATGCTCAAGCGGAACCGGAGGCGGACCTGGTTTTGGATCCCGATCCAAGTGAGGAGCAAGTCGCCACGGTGCTGGGGCGGCATGGCTTTCGCGATGCATCGTCGGCCTACCGCCATTTGGTCGCTTTGTCGACCGAGCGGATTCCGTTCCTTTCTACGCGCCGCTGCCGGCACTTTCTGGCCTCGATTGCTCCCCGACTGCTGCAGGCGATTTCGGCAACGCCCGATCCTGACGCGACAATCCAGGAACTCAGCCGCGTCAGTGATTCGCTCGGCGGTAAGGGAGTACTTTGGGAGCTTTTCAGCAGCAACGATCCCTCGCTGCAGTTGTATGTCCGTCTGTGCGCTGCGAGCCCCTACTTGTCGAATATCCTGACGACCAATCCCGGGATGATCGACGAATTGATGGACTCGCTGCTGCTCGAGTCCTTGCCGACCGGACCGTGGCTGGAGGCGACACTGGAGGAACTTTGCCGGGGGGCGGAGGATCTTGATCCGATTCTGCACAGCTTCAAGAGTGCGATGCATTTGCGGATCGGTATTCGCGACGTGTTGGGCAAGGAACCGTTGGAGGCGTCTCATCGCGCGTTGGCCGAAGTGGCGGAAGTCTGTCTGCAGCAGATCACATTGCGGGAGTATTACCGGCTGGTAGAGAAGTACGGTGAGCCGACCATGGAGGTTCCAGAACAGCCAGTTCCAGAACAGCCAGTTCCAGAGCTGCCGGGGCCAGCACCGCTGAGCCAGAGGCAAGCGGGCAGGG
Source organism: Planctomycetota bacterium (assembly GCA_046045565.1). Taxonomy (GTDB): domain Bacteria; phylum Planctomycetota; class Planctomycetia; order Pirellulales; family Pirellulaceae; genus VGZA01. The sequence goes on from JBJOLO010000674.1 coordinate 1,282, forward strand.
TCTGTGAATTCATCGTTCTGGCGATGGGCAAGTTAGGCGGACGCGAGCCAAACTACCACAGCGATCTGGATGTGGTGTTCCTTTACGAAGCGAACGGGATGACGCAGCATCGTCACCGTGGTCGCCGTGATACATCGACGACGAATCAACATTTCTTCAGTCAACTCGCGCAACGCATCATTCGGATTGTCACGCAAAGTGGTCCGTACGGTCGTCTTTACGAGATGGATACGCGACTGCGTCCGGCCGGTTCCAGTGGTCCGTTGACGTTGTCATTCGAGGAGTTGGCAAAGTACTTTCAGGATGGATCGGGGCAATTGTGGGAACGACAAGCCTTGTGCAAGGCGCGACCGATCTACGGTTCGCAGCCAGCTCGCTCGGCCGCGATGGACTGCGTGCGACGGGCGATTCTAGCTCGGCCTTGGTCGTCCGAAGATCGCTCGGCAATTGTGCGCATGCGGCGGCGACTGGAGGATACGGCGTCTGCCCGCAATTTGAAGCGTGGAGCAGGCGGGACGATGGACGTCGAGTTCATCGTGCAGGCCCAGCAGATTCAGCATGCCGAGGGAAGGCCTGAGGTGCTGGTGCCGGGCACGCTGGAGGCCTTGCGGCAATTGAAGGAATCGAGCGTTTTGGATGCGAAGATCGCCGTCGATTTGGCCGACGGCTACCGGTTCTTGCGACGCGTCGAGGCCCGATTGCGACTTCTGGAAACGACTGCCCGACATGAACTGCCCGAGGATTCAGGTGAACTTCGCCGACTGGCTTTTCTCATGGAGTATGACGATCCGCAACGCCTGCTCGACGAATGTCGAGCCGTGATGGGGCGAAACCGGGCGATCTTCCAGCAGCAGTTTGGCGGCGGGGAGTGATTGCCGTGCCGTCTGGGCTTATCGATCCTGGGCGAGGTTTCTACAATGGGATCTTTCTACGAGGAGGAGTCGATGAGCGTCTTGGGGCATACCGATCCCGAAGTGGACGAAGCGATCCGTGCGGAAATGCGGCGGCAGTCTTCAGGGCTGGAGATGATTGCCAGCGAGAATTACACGAGTGCCGCGGTGATGGAAGCGGTAGGCAGTTGTTTGACGAACAAATATGCCGAGGGATATCCCGGACGACGCTACTACGGCGGTTGCGAAAATGTCGATCGCGTCGAAGACTTGGCGCGCGAGCGAGCGAAGCGGTTGTTCGGTGCGGAACATGTCAATGTTCAGCCTCACTCGGGATCGCAGGCAAATCAGGCCGTCTACGTAACCCTGCTGCAGCCGGGTGATACCGTCCTGGGACTCGACCTCGCGCACGGCGGACATCTTACGCACGGGATGAAATTGAATCTCTCGGGGAAGCTCTATCAGTTCCTGCACTACGGCGTCACGCGCGATTCGCATCGCATTGATTTCGATCAGGTGGTCCGGTTGGCTCGCGAGCACCGTCCGAAGTTGATTGTTGCGGGAGCCAGTGCCTATCCGCGCGAAATTCATCATGGGAAATTTGCCGAAATCGCGAGGGAAGTTGGTGCGAAGTTGATGGTGGATATGGCCCACTACTCGGGGATCGTCGCGGCCAAATTGCATGACGATCCGGTGCCGGTCGCCGACTTTGTCACCACCACAACGCACAAAACGCTGCGCGGTCCGCGTTCGGGAATGGTCCTGTGTCGGCAGGAGTACGCCAAAGACTTGGATCGCAGCGTGTTCCCGGGCTTGCAAGGTGGACCGCTGATGCATGTGGTCGCGGGCAAAGCGGTTTGTTTTGGCGAAGCCTTGCAACCCGATTTTCGCAAATACATGCAGCAAGTGCTCGACAACGCCAAGGTGCTGGCAGAGTCGCTCGCCGCAGGCGGCTTGCGTCTGGTCTCCGGCGGTACCGACAACCACTTGGTCCTGGTCGATGTGACGCCGCTGGGCATCGGCGGCAAGCAGGCTGAAGAGGCCCTTGACCACTGTGCGATCACGGTAAACAAGAACATGATTCCGTATGACGAACGCAAGCCGGCCGACCCTTCAGGGATTCGATTAGGCACACCCGCATTAACGTCCCGCGGCATGGGCGTGGATGAAATGCGCAAGGTAGCTCAATGGATCCTGAAGGCCCTGCGTGGCGCGACGGATCCCCAATGCCTGGCCGGGATTCGCGAACAAATCGGCGAGTTATGCCAGCACTTTCCCGTGCCGGGCGTGACATCGGAACATGCCCGGCCGAGTTCCGTTGCATGACGTGGGATACTTTTCTCGTCGGAGTCTGAAATGGCAGCCAAGCAGAAAAACCTCATCCTTATCGCCGACGACCACGACGCGAATCGCGAACTGTTGGAAGCGTACCTTGATCAAGTCGATTGCCGTATCGAAGTGGCGGTGGATGGCCAGGACACACTGGATAAAGTCGCGAAATTCCATCCCGACCTGATCCTGCTGGACGTGATGATGCCCAGGTTGAGCGGTTTTGAGGTTTGCAAGAAGCTGAAGCAAGCCCCGGAAACGAAGCGGATCATGATTTTGATGGTGACAGCGCTGAACGAACTGGGCGACATCGAGCGAGCCGTGCAGGCCGGGACTGACGATTTTCTATCCAAGCCGGTGAACAAACTGGAACTGGTCAAGCGTGTCCAAAACATGCTGAAGCTGAAAGATGTGACGGACGAAGTGGAGCGGTTGCGTCAGTACATCCGCGAAATGGAGGATGGGACGGGACCAACCTGAGGCCGAAGTTGAAGCCCTTCGCTGTTCCGGCTTATACTGGATCCAGGCAGGAAGCAGTTTTTTCTCATCGGTGGCTGGGGTGTGTTTTATGGCAGGTCGGCTCGCAGTCATGCTGGCCTTCATCTGGTTGCTGTTCTGCAGCGCCGCGATGGTTGCTGCGGACGAACCGAAATCAGCGGCCCATTCTCCTGAGTTGCAGCGACGCCTGCAAAAACTGATCTCTCAGCTTGGCTCAGACCAGTATGCGACGCGCGAAAAAGCGCAAGCTGAACTCGAGCAGATCGGTTTGGCCGGGTTCGACATGCTGCATGCTGCTCAAGATCACGATGATGTCGAGATTGCCTTGCGCGCTCGTTATCTGCTTCGGGCCATGCCGATTCCATGGACGAGCGAGCAGGATCCAGCCGAAGTTCGCACGATCCTGCGAGGGTACAGCGATCAAAGCGATTCAGAGCGGAGTGGTCGCATTGACCAACTCGGAGCGCTCGAATCGGGACGTGGAATCCCTGCTCTTTGTCGCGTGGCGCGGTTCGAGACAAGCCATCTGCTGGCCAAACAAGCGGCCATCCGGGTGATGCGTTATGAACCCGAGGCCGATGCCGAGAAGCGAACGCTCATGGAGTTGATTCAAGTCACCATGGGGAGCAGTCAGCGATCGGCCGCAGAATGGCTCCGGGTCTATGGTCGGACCCTCATCGATCCGATCGGCACGCTGGCCGCATGGCAGAAACTGATCACGGCCGAACAGTTGCTGCAACCGCAGTCGGCAGATCGCTCGTCACCTGCCATTGTCCGCGATCTCTTCCGATGGCAAATCGATCATTTGCTCAAACTCGACCGGCGCAACGACGCGGTCGCGATCGCAGACAAGATTGCGGCGGTGGATATCCAAGGCGAGAAGGAAACGGAAGAGACGGTTGAATGGCTGATCGACCGCAAGTTTTATTCTCAGGTAGAACAGTTGGCCGGGCGGTATGTGGATAAGAATGACGGCTCGGCTATGCTCCTGTACTTGCTGGCAGAAACGCAGCGGGCGATGGGCAAGGATGCGGAGAGCGAGCAGACCAGCAAGTCGGGGTTCGACCGCAGCGGGAATCAGGCAGAGAGCCGTAATCCAATCGCCGAGCGTCTGCGAGACCGAGGGCAGTTCGACTGGGCGGAGCGGGAATTTCGCGAGGTGCTGAAGCTTCGCGAATTGGGCCATCCGTTCAATATGTATTCCCGATTCATACTCTCGGAAATGCTGCATGATATTCAGAAAGACCGGGAGGCTGCCGAGGTGCTGCAGCCGTTGGTCGAGGAACTTGATCGCAATCCGATGCTTGTCGAATTCTTGCAGCGATTATTTCGCGAGCGAGATACGGCGAGCATCAAGTCGCGCATGCATTACTTTCGTGCTCAAGATGCCCTGTCGCGGAATGAGCTCGCAGCACACAAAAAAAGTCTGGACGAGGCAGTTGCGTGTGATGCGCGCGACGTCGATGTTCTGATAGCCATGTATCGCCTGCCGATGGCCGACCAAGCCTGGGTGCAACAAACGCGAGGCCTGATCGATGCCGCCGCTGCCGAGTTTCTGGGGAAAATCTCGACGGCGGAAATGCGGTTCCCTCGCGTTGGCGAGTCCCGTGAACGGGAAGAGGAACTGCACGAATGGGCCAAGCAATGCAATCAGTACGCGTGGCTCGTAGGCAATACCGAGGGTGACATTGATCTGGCGATCCGTTTCAGCTGGAAGTCGATCGAATTGCGTCCCAAAGCATCCGGCTATTACGACACGTTGGCTCGTTGTTACTATCGCAAAGGCGATCTGGATGCGGCGGTGAAACATCAATCGTATGCGGTGAAGATGGAGCCTCATTCGGAGCAGATGCGTCGGCAATTGAAGCTCTTTGAAGATGCCCGGGCCGCCAAACGCGTGAAGTCGTGATGCGATCGCCTGGATCGGCAGCGGCTTACCGCAGAGCGGGTGCCGACAGACTCGTCATGGTATCGGGGTCCTAGCATCGGGGTCCTGATATGGGGTCCTGGTATGGGGTCCTGGTATGAGGCCCCGCTTTGCATCCAATCGATGGAATTCACTGTCGGGTGATGAGGAATTCGGATGATGGACCTGGTGTCGTATGAACTCACCAACGGACTTCACATGCGCGTGCAGTCGGGCGGGACCGGTGTTCCCCTGTTGTTCGTACACGGATTTCCGCTGGATCATTCGATGTGGAGTCGTCAGGCCGATGAGCTGAGTGACTCGTTTCAAGCCGTCATTCCCGATCTCCGCGGGTTCGGGGGGACTCCACCGCTGCCGGGTGTAGCCAGCATGGCAGTCATGGCAGACGATCTCGTGCTGTTGCTCGACAAACTGGCGATTCCCCAAGTCGTGCTGGTTGGCCTGTCGATGGGTGGCTACGTCGCGTGGCAATTCTGGTCGCGATACCGATCGCGACTGCAGGGGCTCGTTTTGTGTGACACGCGTGCGGGGGCCGACACTGCAGAAACGGCCAAGGGCCGCCGCATGATGGCGGAGCGGGTGCGAAAAGAAGGCTGTGAATTCCTGGTCGAAACGATGGTGCCTCGACTGTTTGCCGCGTCCACCATGGCCCGATCGCCGGAAATCGTCGACTCCATCCAGCGTGTCATTCGTAAGGCTGATCCGGAGGGAGTGGCTGCCGCATTATTGGGAATGGCCGAACGACCTGATATGACAGGCCAGTTGTCCCGTGTGGATCTGCCGTCGCTGATTATCTGCGGCGAGTCGGATGTGATTTCACCGCCAAGTGAGATGCGTTCGATTGCGGCGGTCATGCCACAAGCCCGATACGTCGAGATTCCGGATGCCGGGCATCTGGCACCGCTGGAGCAGTCCGGCGCCGTGAACGACGCGATTCGCGAATTCGTTCTGGCGCTGAGCTGATATTCCGTGCCGCGGGGGCACGGAGTCGGTTCGTCAGGGCTTCGGCTGTTGCAGGTAGGCGAGCAGATCGCGGAATTCCTGCAGCGTCATCGTCCCCGCAAGTCCGTCCGGCATGATGGACTTTCCGCTTTGGACTCGCTCAGCGATGTCTTGCGGCTTGAGTGCAAGTTCGTAACCACTCGAATCGACGTAACGCAGCGTGCCGTCGACATCCTGGCTCACGAGCAACGCATTCACCGTCCGGCCATCTACGGTCACGATCGTCTGGGCGACGAAATGGGGAGCGACCTCGCGGCTGGGTTGCAGGATTGAGTCGACCAGTCTTTCGCGTGTCGTGGTGGTCCCGATCGTAGACAGGTCCGGTCCCGTATTGCCGCCCCGTCCATTCATCTCATGGCAACGGAAGCATCCCACGCCCCGCGGGTGGAAAAAGACGCGCTCACCGACTTGCGCGTCAGCCGGGCCGGCGAGTCGATCTAACCAGTTATAAAGCTTGTTGGACTCGAGAAGTTTCGAGTTGGGCTTTCCTTTGAGACGATTGGCCAGTTCCTGCCAGGCCTCGTCGCGGTCCGTTGCCACGGCATCCAATTTGGCGACTTGTTCGTCCGTCAGGGATTGGCCTGAAAGCGAACGCAGGGCCTCCTTGGCCACGGACACGGGACCTTCTACTGCCAATTCGATCAACTTGTTGCGGGAGGCCTCATCGGATGGATCGAGTCCCATCACTGCCTCGGCCCGTTCCTGCTCCGAGAACTGAGCTGCCATGGCGAGTTGCAGCAAGGCCTGACTTCGCTCGGGATGCGGCGAGTCGCGTAAGGTTCGAATCGCTTCCAGTCGAATTCCGGCATCAGGATCGGTGGACAGTTTCCGCAGGAACTCGAGCGACAATTGCGGATGCGTGGGACGCAGCGTTCGCAGGGCCTGTCGGCGTACTGCCGGGGCAGACGACTCGTCGGCCAAAATGCGCGCTACATAGTCTTCCGCCTTGATTTCGTCCGTCGCTTTGCGGACCGTCCCCTCCAATCGCTCGATTGCCGCAAGGCATGCTGCGAAGAGCAGTCGCGTCGATGCGCCTTGTCCCAGCATCGCCTTGATATCAGGCGTGTACTCCACCAGTTTGTTCTCTGCGATCCATTCGACAGCGATAAATCGCACGGACGGGTCGGGATCCTTGAGGAGTTGGGGGATGCGCGAGGCGACACGTCGGTCCTGCGAATGTCTCCACAATAAGGCGATACCCGCACGCTGGTCGGGGTCTTTCAGGTCTTGGATCGGGTACTGAAAATCGACGATACCCCCGCGAGCCAAACCGCACCATGCAGCTTGACGCACGAAGGGGTCGGGGTTTCCAAGTTCGTTGACCAGGCGAGCCACATGTTCTTTCCCCGTGGCCGTTCGCAGGGCTTCCGCGTACACCGGGGGCTCGGGATTGGTGGCAAATACTTTGTCCAAGTCCACACCCAGGTTCTGGGCCGACGCAATGGCCATGGCTCGGATTTCCACCGAAGGGTCGTCCTTGATGGCATCCCAGACGAAGGCCCGGTCACGCGCGTTTGTAATGCGCGAGTTGGCCAGTGCATTGAGGGCCAACGCACGAACGCGCGATTCGGAGGTGCCGATCAATTCGCGACGCAAGATGCGACGCCCGTCGACGGGGCCAGTCACAAGTTTGCGAGCGGTTGCCTCACGGAGCATCCGATCTTTGGATCGAATCGCCGTGCCATCGTCGGTGGGACGTGGCGAGGGGCCATTGATTGCACTGCTGAGTTTCCAAATACGACCCTTGCCGTGAAGTTCATACGACTTATCGACCCAGTCGCTGAAAAATACCGAGCCGTCGGGCCCGAGTGTGATGCCGACCGGGCGGAAGTTCTCCCCGCCAACCACCAACGGAATCATCTCGCCTCGGAACGACGCACCCTGTCTCCGCAAGCGATATCGCTCGATGCGATGGTCGCCCCAGGAGGTCACCAACAGGTCTCCGCGATACTCTTCCGGCAATAGATCAGACTCATACGCGACGATGCCGCTTGGGGCTTCGCCCGTTCCTGCGACCATCGGCAGGGTGCCCGGCAACTCGCCGTTCCACGCGGTAAACGGATGCGTTCCCTTTCGACCATTGCGGAACCGGTAGCCGTAATCGCCCTGCTCGACAATGTGCAACAAGCGGCAAGGCGGGCGGGAATCAGGATCGTTATCCACCGCAAACAGGTTGTTGTAGGCGTCAAAACAAAGGTGGAACGGGTTCCAGAATCCGGTTGCGATCCGCGTTAGCTGGGCTCCGTCGGGACCGCAACGATAAATATTGCCGCCCTCGCCGCCACCACGTAACGTCACGCCGTCCGACCCCACCAAGCGGTATTCCACGCCCAGATTTTCGCCGAAACCGAAATAGAGATTCCCGGCAAAGTCGATGGCGAACCCTGAAAGGCCGTTGTGCGGATAGTCTCCGCCCGTTTCGAGTCGGACGAGCGATTCGCGAACCTCGGCTTTGCCATCGTTGTTGGCGTCCCGAAGTCGCAGAACTTCGTTGCGAGTGGCCACCACCAGCGAGCCGTCGTGGAATACCGCGACGTTCATCGTGTGACGCAAACCTTCGAAGAAGATTGAACTCTTGTCCGCCTTCCCGTCACCGTCCGTATCTTCGAAAACTTTGATGCGGTCCGACTTGGGGCCGGCATAATTCGCAGGCGGGAAGTGCGTATGGCTTTCAACCACGAAGACGCGGCCTTTCCCGTCGACCGCCATGCCCACCGGTGTCACGATGTCGGGAGCTTCCGCGAATAACTCCAACTTGAGTCGGGAGTCCTCTACCTTCACGGGGGATTCGGCCGCTTGGCCGACCAACAAAGAGACCACAAGCAGAGCAGATGCCTTCATGGCAGAGAACCTCCTGGGAAGAACAAGGAAGCTCGGGGACTAGGATTCGAACCTAGAATGACGGAACCAAAATCCGTAGTGTTACCGTTACACCATCCCCGACCTTGGCACACATTGTACGGATGTGAACAACCCTGGCAACGCCAGATATTGATCGCATCGTCCGTAAGCCCAAGTTGTCTCTATGCATGTTTCAGCAGGCTGCATTCTCCCCGCGTGTCGCGGATATTCCCGCCGTTCTACGAGTTCGCTGCTACTTCGCTACGAATCCGCTACGAATCCGCTACCAATTCGCTACGACTTTGCTTTCGCGTGGTTGGCGACGGCAAAGGCCAACTGCTCCAGTTCGATCGCCAGATCGACTCCCACGATTTGTACCTGTTTGGGAAGGCTAAGCGTAACCGGGGCGAAGTTCAAGACGCCCTCAATCCCCGCTTCCACCATCCGCTCGGCAACGCCCTGAGCCGCCGGCGACGGAACGGCCAGGATGCCTAACCGAATTCCGCGTTCCTTCGCAACCGCTGCAAGGGAGTCCAAGTGAAAGACTTCGATACCCTCGATGTGGGTACCGACAAGTTCGCTTTTCAGGTCGAACGCAGCGACCATGGCAAAGCCTTGTTGAGAAAAGCCGCGGTAACCCAAGAGGGCTCTTCCCAAGTTACCGACACCAACCAAGCCAACGGGCCATCGTTGATTGGTTCCGAGTATCCCTCGGATTGCGGGGATCAATTCCGCACAGCGGTAGCCAATCCCGGGATATCCGAATTGCCCGAAGTAGGCCAGGTCTTTTCGAACCTGAGCATCGGTAAATCCAAGCAGTTTGCCTAGTTGCGTCGAGCTGGTTGTTTCGGATCCATCGCGAACTAGATGCTGCAATTCCCGCAGGTAGAGGCTAAGCCGGCTGACGATTGCCTTGGGGGCTGGTCCCCCCAGCAAACCGTCCTCCGACTTTTCGTTCGGCTCGTTCATGCACGGTCTACCTGAAAAAAATCTGATATCGGCCCAGCGACAATAATGGATCCGAACCGGTCCGGCAAGTCGTCTCGGGGCGTGAACTGGCCCCGGACTGTGCGTGTCGAAGGCCTATGCCGAGCGGAAAAACGATCATACGACCGTCACGAAGGAGCGTGAACGCTATCGGTTGTAAAACCGGATTCTTCGAGCGAATCATATCCTTCTGATTTCTTGGAAATAAGTCGCACAAAATTTCCAAACTTCCTGAAGTTCCTGTTGCTCCTATTTTCCCTGTCCGATGAAAAACCCCTAGGCAGCTTGAGTTGTCTGGTGGATTCATTTTCCCCAGGCCCCCCAGTTCAAGCTACCGATCCAATTTGACGATGCATGATGATAGCTGACCATCGGTTTGCCGGTGGCAGTTGTTCATGTGCATGCAAGGAGCGTCTGTTCGGACTCGTGATAAACCGGTCCGACAGTCGGCGTAGGAAGCGACAAAACGAGGGGTGAGAAGGGACTTGCCCCGCCAGTTTCAACGTTCACGTGCATCAACTTCAGTGAAGGAGAGCGGAAAATGAAAGCCTTTTTCGGTGTGCCGATCGTCGCTGCATTGCTGGCCCTGCTGTCAGCAAGCGCGGCCGACGCGTCATGCTGCGGAGCGGCCGCGTACGACAAGTGCGGCTGCGACGAGCCGGCGTCGTACAGCTGCGTGCAGCGTCATTGCCATACGGTGATGAAGAACTGCCGCAAAGTCGTGTGGGAAAAGCAGCAGTACACCTGCTACAAGACCTGCTACGAGACCGTTTGGGAAGAGAAGCAGATCGACTGCGTGAAGCATGTTCGCGAGACCTGCTACCGGGATTGCGAATACACGGTCTGCAAGCCTGTGTACGAGACGAAGTACAAGACCTGCCACTACACGGTGTGCAAGCCGGTGTACGAGACGAAGACAAAAGAGATCTGCTACACCGTCTGCAAGCCGGTGTATGAGACCAAGACCAAGCAGATCTGCTACACGGTGTGCAAGCCGGTGTACGAGACGAAGACGAAAGAGATCTGCTACACGGTCTGCAAGCCGGTGTACGAGACCAAGACCAAAACGTACTGCTATACGGTCTGCAAGCCTGTCTACGAGACGAAGACGAAAGAGATCTGCTACACGGTGTGCAAGCCGGTGTACGAGACGAAGACGAAAGAGATTTGCTACACCGTTTGCAAGCCGGTGTATGAGACCAAGACGCGCGAGATTTGCTACACGGTCTGCAAGCCGGTGTACGAGACCAAGACGCGTCAGGTTTGCTACACGGTCTGCAAGCCGGTTCACTATACGAAAGAAGTTCAGGTTTGCTGCGGTCACTGGGAAACGCAAACGACCGAATGCCCGGGTCCGGTGGTGCGAAAGTGCGTCCGTGAACCTGGTTGCTGGGTTTGGGATCCTTGCTGCTGCCGTTGCCGATATGTGCCGGGTGAATGCAAGATGGTAGAAGTGCAGTGCCCGCCGCGAACGGTTTGCAAGAAGGTCTGGGTGCCCGAAGTGAAGACCAAGACCATCAATTGCGTCCGGTACGAACGTGAGGTCTGCACGAAGGAAGTTCCTTACACGGTCTGCCACATGGTGCGTGAACAGCGCACGAAGACCTGCACCTACACGGTGTGCCACATGGAGCGCGAGCAGCGCACGAAGACCTGCACCTACACGGTATGCCACATGGTGCCGGAACAGCGCACGAAGACCTGCACCTACACGGTGTGCCATATGGTGCC